>JAWOCH010000370.1:0-7699 GCA_046483865.1 Candidatus Brocadiia bacterium
CTTGGACGAGCAAGCCGCATAGCGCATAATGGAGGGATGCACCCGATGACTCATCTACTGGAGAGGAACCGATGGGCAAGACGCTGATTTCCACCGGGCGGGGCGGGACGGGCAAGAGCACCTTCGCGGCGATGGCCGTGCGCCACCTGCCGTCCGCCCCGCTGCTGGTGGACGCCGATCCGGATCAGAGCCTGGCGCAACTGCTGGGTGTTGACCTGGCCGAAGAGGGGATCAACTCCATCTCCGACGTGCTCTACAAGCTGCAGAAGAAGGACGCCTACGAGGAGCTGGGCTCGATGCCCCTGCCGCAGAAGATGGAATACCTGCTCAACGTGGACTGCCTCTACGAGGGCGACCGGTTCGACATGGTCACGCTGGGGGTGAAGTGGACACGCGGCTGCTACTGCCAGCCGAACAACGTCCTGCAGGCCCTGCTGCCCGACTTGGCGCAGAACTACGACTACACCATCCTCGATTCGCCGGCCGGGTTGGAACACATAAACCGGCGAGTGATCCAGCGCGTGGACGACGTGTTCGTGCTGATTGACCCGTCGGCGAAGGCGCTGCGCAACGCCCGCCGGCTGGCCGAGATAGCCGACGCCATCGGCGTCAGCTTCGGCAACCTCTACCTGGTGGGCAACTACCGGTTCAGCCGCCCCGCCGAGAAGCGAGTCCAGGACGTGGACGGGGCGACTTACCTGGGACGCGTCGAGCCCGACCCCGACGTGCAGGAGTTCGACTGGGAGGGCCGTTCGCTGGAGGAACTGCCCGAGGACAGCCCGGCCAGCCTGTCGGTGCGCCAACTGCTGGAAGATGCGGGCTACGCCGTTGCGTGAGGTCTCCGGCGGCTCAGTCGCTGCACCAGGCGGCGGCTTTGGCGGTGAGCGAACGCGCGAACGGTTCGAACCCCAAATCCTCGGCCGGCTCGCGGTAATCGCCGGCCTGGCCGGCCTCGCTCTGAGACAGGACGAGGCACGCGCTGTCGTACAGGCACTCCCGCACTAACTTGCGGCAAAGCAACTCGTAGCGCAGCCCGTAGGATGCGTCCCGGAACTCCTCGAAGACCTCGAAGTGGGGCTCACGGACCGCGACCGGGCGAGTGGAACCCTCGCATTCCTCCAACAGCATCAGGTAGCCCAGCCACGGGCGGGGCGAGGTCCCAAAGGCGCCCTCTCGGTAAGCGGTCAGGATATCCTGGGCATTGCCGATGGCTTCCTCGGCGCGGTTGTTGAAGTTATTGCCGAACGAGGGACCGACCTGGGATTTGAACTCGATTGCCGCCAGCAGACTGTCGCCCTGAACCACCAGCAGGTCCCATTGCTTGGTGGGCCTGAAGAAGCCGGGCAGATCGGTACGGCCCCGGCGGATGAATACGGCATCGTGGGCAGGCCGCTTTCCAGAATCAGGTCCTGCACAAGTCGGATGAACCCGTTCATCTGCGCGCCGCCGGTCACAGAGGCCCGACCACCCCGATCGCGCGCTCCGCCGCTCTTGCCCTGTTAGCGCCGCGTCTGCCAGAACTCACTGACGGCCAGCGCAATCCCATCTTGCAGGTCACCGCCCACGCTCGGCCTCCGGTGCAAGTGCCTGAACCGTGACGTTGCTGAAGAGTCCCTGTGCGCAACGCTGCATGCGCTTGTGGGCGAACCGGAAGTAGTCCGGGTCGAGCTCGACGCCGACGCTGTGGCGGCCCCATCTGGCCGCTGCAGCCGACGTGGTGCCCGAACCGACGAAGGGATCGAGCACCGTGTCGCCAACGAAGCTGAACATCCGGATGAGCCGCTGCGCCAGCTCGACGGGGAAAGGCGCGGGATGGTCCTTGGTTGACTCGCCCGGGACGTCCGTCCACACCTGGCGGAACCAGGCACGGTGTTCCGCCTCCGGGATCAGGCTCAGCAGACGGGCGGCTTCGGTCGGGGCGCGGTAACCGCGCGGCTTCCTTTGCATCAGGATGAACTCGGTGTCGTTCTTGATAATCGCATTCGGTTCGTAAGGCTTGCCGAGGAACCCGGAGCCGTTCGGCACCTCGTAGGACGCGTTGGCGATCTTATACCAGATGATGGGCGCCAGGTTGTCGTATCCGATTTCTCTGCAGTGTTCCTGGATGGACGCATGCAACGGCATGACCATGTGCCGCCCATTGTTCTGCCGGCGCGACAGGCACACATCACCGACAACGCACACCAGGCGTCCACCCGGCACAAGAGCGCGGTAGCAGTGCCGCCAGACCTTGTCCAACTCCCGCAGGAACGCGTCGTAGTCCTGCATGAGGCCGAGTTGGCCTTCGCGCGGGGGGTACTCCTTGAGCGTCCAGTACGGAGGGGAAGTCAGAACCAGATGCACGCTCTCGGGCGCCAGGAAATCCATCTCCCTGGCATCACCAAGCCGCAGGCGGTGGACGGTGGGCACCTTCTGGACAGCTGCCTCCAGAGCCGCCGCAGCACTCGGATCCTTCGCCAGGCGCGGTATGCCCTTCCTCAAGTCATCCGGCAGGTTGAGCCCCGCTGGAAGGTAGTCCGCCAGGTCCGGTGACGCAGGAGCGCCTTCCTGTTGTGAGTCGAGTGCGTCCTGTTGCGTATCGGACATGGCACCTTGAACGCCGGTTGAGTGAACATAAGCAAGCGAAGGCGCGGTCTGCAGGCCAAGCTTACCCAGCCGGCACGCTTCGCGCAAGCCCGTAGTGCGATCCGGCGGTGCGCTTGCGGGACGGGAACGGGCGCGATAGCCTGCCGGCGTGATCATTCGAAACACCCCACCACGCCCGGGAGAACGCCATGGACTGGAACGCCGAGTGGATCTGGCACCCGCCCTGCGAGGAGATGGATAACTTCTACATGCACGCCCGGCGGGCCTTCGAACTCGATGAAGTGCCGCCCGACGCCCGCCTGCACATCACCGCCAGCAGCCTCTATCAGCTCTACGTCAACGGCGAGCTGATCGGGCGGGGGCCGAATCCCAGCGACCCGTCACGCTACTACTACGACACCTACGAGGTGACCCACCACCTGCGCGCCGGGCGGAACGTCGTCGCCGCCCTGTGCTACAACTACGGGCCGGAGACGCGCGGCATCCTGGGGCAGAACTGGGGCCGCGGCGGCCTGCTGGCGGAGCTGCGCGCGCCCGGACCCGACGGCCCGACGCTGCTGGCGACCGACGCCTCATGGCGCATCCTCCAGTCCCCCGCCTGGGAGCAGGACGTGCCTCTGAACTGCACGCTCTACGGCGACTTCAAGGAGGTCTATGACTCCCGCAGGGAACCGGCGGGCTGGCTGGAGCCGGACTTCGACGACAGCCAGTGGGCCGAGCCGGAGGTCCTCGGCACGCCGCCGGTCGAGCCCTGGACGCGGCTGGTCCCGCGGGAGATACCGCTGCTGGACGGCGAGTGGGTCGAGCCGGTCAACGCCTATTGGGAGAGCGCGAGCGTCACCTACTCCTGGCGCGACGACTGGGAGATCTACCACGAATGGAACCTGGCGCCCGGAAGCGGCCGGGGCACGCCGGAGCGCCATACGGAGGTGGAGAAGACCCACGACGACTTCGACCCCAGCCTGATACTGGACTTCGGCCGCGACGTTACCGGCTACCTCGAGGTCACCATCGCCGACAGCGGCGGCGGCGTGGTGGACGTGCTCTACGGGGAGGACCTGTTCCTCACGCGCGTGGACCGGTTCATCCTGAAGGGCGGCCGCCAGGTGCTGCGTCCCTACAACCGCCGCACGTTCCGCTACTGCAAGCTGCTGTTCCCCGAGACGCCTGAGAAGGTGGAGGTCGAGCGCGTCGCGCTGAAGATGGACACTTACCCGGTCGAGCACCGGGGCTCGTTCGCCTGCTCAGACCCGCTGCTGGAGCGCATCTGGCGCGTGGGGCGCTACACGATCCGCATGAGCATGCTGGACCATTTCGTGGACTGCCCGTGGCGGGAGCGGACGCTCTACGGCGGCGACCTGTGGGCGGAGAACCTGATTGCGCATTACGCGTTCGGCGATCCGCGCCTGACGCGCAAGTGCCTGCGGCAGATGGCCGCCATCCAGTTCGACGCGGGTCCCCTGCCGCCCTGCGGGCCCTACAGCGGGTTCGGCAGCTTCTACCCCGCCTGGTCGGGCTACTGGGGCCTGACGCTGCTGGACCACTATGCGCTGGCCGGCGACCGGGAACTGGCCGAGGAGCTGTGGCCGAACCTGAAGCGCCTGCTGGACTGGGCGGCGCGGGAGGTCAGCGGCGAACCGGCGCTGATAGGCGATCCGGCCGAGCGCCCGGAGGGCGGCTTCGAAGGCTGGAGCAGCGCCGAGCGGGACGTCTACCGCCCGTGGTCGAACCTGCCCTTCCTGGTGCTGCTGCGCAGGGGCGCGGAACTGGCGGCCGAACTCGGACATGACGGCGCCGATGACTACGCCCGAGCCGCCGCACGCATGGCGGAGGCCGTCCGGGACGTGTTCCTGGGCCGCGGCAGCGCGACGGACGTGGAGGGCGTCCACGCCCAGCACACCTCCGGGCAGTACGACCTGGCGCTGGTGCTGTGGAGCGGCATGCTGGAGGACGGCGAGGCGGCGGAACTGATCCGCGACCTGTTCGCCCCGGAGACGGGCCGCATCGGCGCGCCCTTCCACGGGCTGTTCGTAACGGAGGGCCTCTTCAGCCACGGGGCCGACGCGCTGGCGGTGGACTTCATGCGGCGCTTCTGGGGCGGGATGCTCGAACGGGGCGCGACGACGTTCTGGGACAACTTCAGCCTCTCCTGGCCGCCCGGCGTGGTGGCCGGCCGCAATACGAGTCTGTGCCACGGCTGGGCGGCCGGGCCGACCTACTCCCTGGGCGCGCACGTGTTGGGAGTGCGGCCCCTGGATCCGGGCTTCGAGCGCTTCATAGTCGAGCCGCAGCCCGGCGGCCTGGAGTGGGCCGGCGGAGAGGTGCCCACTTCGAACGGCCCCGTCGCCGTCCGATGGGAGGCACATGACACCGAATTCCTCCTCCACGTGCACGTGCCGGACGGCACGGGGGCGCTGCTCTCGCTGCCCACGATGGGCGCCGCGGCGGTCGAGGTCGAACTGGACGGTCGCTCGGCGGAACCGGATCGGCGGGGAAGCCGCTGCCTGCTGGAGGTCTCCGCGGGGGCACATCAGGCGACCCTGCGTCGCAGGCTCATTCAATTCTCTGACTGAACCGACCTGAACTGCCGAGTTGCTGCCCGAGAAGGGACCTGGCCTATGTGGCACGGCCGCCCTCGGCCGTGATCCGTCTTCTGCCCCCAGCCGAGGGCGGCTGGGCTACACACTGTGCGGGTTCTGGGCCGGGGGAACGTGCGCTGCTGACGACTTTTGAATGACCCTGCCCTGCGGCGGCGTTGACTTGCGCTCCGCGCGCCCATGTGTTACCGTTTGGCGTTCTGCCCGGCGGGGGGCACGTTTCTCGTCGGCAGACCGGCCGGCGGTGCATCGCTCGGCCTTCTCAGCCTGACCCTCAGATCGAGATTCCCGACCCTGGCAGCCCGCTGAGGAACTGGTAGGTCCGGCGTCTCGCCAGAATCGGCGCGGCGGGGACGCCGCGCCTACCTTTTGGGGAGGCAGAGGACAGATGAATGAGAGCTTTGATAGCAGTAGGCTTGTAGACTACACAACGGTTGAAAGGAGTCTGTGTCCATGAGCGGGAAGATGATCTACTTCTTCAAGCAGGGCGAAGCCGACGGGCGCACCGAGATGAAGCCGCTGCTGGGCGGCAAGGGAGCCAACCTGGCCGAGATGGGCAACGTCGGCCTCCCCGTGCCTCCGGGGTTCACCATCACCACCGAGGTCTGCCGCGAGTTTCTGGAGCGGGACCAGCAGTGGCCCGACGGACTGCAGGAGGAACTGGAACAGAACCTGGCGCGGCTCGAAGAGGTCACCGGACGCAAGCTTGGCGACCGGAAAGACCCCCTGCTGGTCAGCGTGCGCAGCGGGGCCGCCGTCAGCATGCCCGGCATGATGGACACCATCCTGAACCTGGGGCTCAACGACGACGCCGTCCAGGGCCTGGCCGCCCAGAGCGGCGACGAGCGGTTCGCCTGGGACTGCTACCGCCGCTTCATCCAGATGTTCGGCAACGTGGCCATGTTCATCCCGCACCGGCAGTTCGACCAGATGCTGCACGACGAGCGGGAGAAGGCCGGCGTGGACTTCGACAGCCAGCTCAACGTCGAGCAGCTCAAGGAGATCGTCGCCGAGTTCAAGCGCATCTACCAGGAGAACACCGGCGAGCAGTTCCCCGATGAGCCCACCGAGCAGCTCCGCCGCGCCATTGACGCCGTATTCGGCTCCTGGAACAACCCCCAGGCCGTCCGCTACCGCGAGATCAACGAGATCAAGGGCCTGCTGGGCACCGCGGTGAACGTGCAGACGATGGTCTTCGGCAACATGGGCTACACCAGCTTCACCGGCGTCGGCTTCACGCGCAATCCCGCCACCGGCGAGGACAAGCTCTACGGCGAGTACCTGGTCAACGCCCAAGGCGAGGACGTCGTTGCCGGCATCCGCACGCCGAAGGACGTCAACGAGATGGCCGAGGAGGATCTGTCCGACTTCCCCGAGTGCGAGATGGACCCGGATGAAGCACGCAGCCTCTACCAGGACATGTACAACCAGCTCCTGGAGGTCAAGCACACCCTGGAGGAGCACTACCGGGACGTGCAGGACTTCGAGTTCACCGGCCAGCAGGGCAAGCTCTACATGCTCCAGACGCGCACCGGCAAGCGCACCGCCGTGGCGGCCGTCCGCATCGCCGTCGAGATGTGCGAGGAGGACCTGATTGACCGCGAGACCGCCGTCATGCGCGTGGACCCCAACCAGATCGAACAGCTCCTGCACAAGCAGTTCGACCCGGACGACCGGGAGGCGGCCGAGGACGCCGGCCGCTACCTGGCCAGCGGGCTGCCGGCCAGCCCCGGCGCCGCCGTCGGCAAGATAGCCCTGACCGCCGATGACGCCGAGGCCATGGCGGAGCAGGAGCGTGAAAGGGCCGAAGCGGCCGGCGAGGAGCCGAGCGGCATCATCCTCGTCCGCGAGGAGACCAGCCCCGAGGACATCGGTGGCATGCACGCCGCCATGGGCATCCTGACCGCCCGCGGCGGCATGACCAGCCACGCCGCCGTCGTCGCCCGCGGCATGGGCAAGTGCTGCGTGGCCGGCTGCGGCGAGGTCATACCCGACGAAGACGCCGGGACGGTGGACATCGCGGGCACCATGTTCGAGGAGGGGGACATCATCAGCCTGGACGGCGGCCTGGGACAGGTCTTCGAGGGCGCCATCGCCCTGGTGCAGCCCGAGATGAGCGGCGCATTCGGCACGCTGATGGAGTGGGCGGAGGAATACCGCGACATGGGTGTGTGGGCAAACGCCGACACCCCGGAGGACGCCCAGCAGGCGCTGGACTTCGGCGCCGAGGGCATCGGCCTGTGCCGCACCGAACACATGTTCTTCGAAGAAGGCCGCATCGCCAACGTGCGGCAGATGATGCTCACCGCGCCGGACGTGCGCCGTATCGAGCGACAACTCGACAACGCCAAGGTCGCCAAGACCCAGGCCACCGGCGAGGAACTGCGCAGAATCGAGGAGGAGATCGAGGAGATACAGGGCCGGCTCGACGAGAAGCGAAAGCTGTTCGACGGCGCCCTGGACAAGCTCCTGCCCGAGCAGCGGAAGGACTTCGAGGCGATCCTGGAGGTGATGGC
>JAWOCH010000004.1:0-2891 GCA_046483865.1 Candidatus Brocadiia bacterium
CCGGACCACGGCTATCTCACCCGGCTCCAACTCGAAGGTCCGCTCGACGACCTGCGAGTTGGAGCCGGGTGAGATAGCCGTGGTCCGGGAGGGACCGCCGGCCTCACGTGCCTACGTGGTGGAAGTCCTTGAGCGTGAGCCGGCCTCGCGGGAGGACTTCGCCAAAACGGCCGGCTTCGTCCACACCCGCGAGCTGAACGTGCGCCAGCGGAGGGAGCTGGACGCATGGATGAGCGGCCTGCTGGACCAGTCGCAACCGGGGCCCGAGTTCACGGGATAGGCGCCATGCAGGTTGTCCGCTGGCCGGAGGAGCGGCCTCATCCGGAGGCCCGGTCGGTGGTGACACTCGGGGTTTTCGACGGCGTGCATCGGGGGCATGCGGAAGTGATCCGGCGTGCCGTAGCCGCCGCGCAAGCCAGGGCGGCGACACCGACGCTGGTGACCTTCGACAGGGACCCAACCGCCGTCCTGAGGCACACGGCTCAACCCGCGATCACCTCCCTGGAGCACAAGCTGCGTCTGTTCGAACGCATGGGCGTGCGTCTGTGCGTGGTGGTGCAGTTCACCGCTGAGGTCGCCCGCATCCCGGCCGAGGATTTCGTGCGACGGCTCCTGCACGGCGCTTTGCGCGCAGAGCTTGTGGTGGTGGGGGAGGACTGCCGTTTCGGGCACAGGCGCCGTGGGGACGTCTCCATGCTGCGTCGGCTGGGCCGGGAACTGGGGTTCGAGGTGCAGAGCGTCCAGCCGGTCCGCGTGGGCGGCGAGCCGGTCAGCAGCACGGCCATCCGGCAGGCAGTGCGGGAAGGCCAGATAGAGCTTGCCAGCCGGCTGCTGGGCCGGCCGTTCTCCCTGTATGGCACCGTGGTGCCGGGGGAGGGCCTGGGCAAGGCGCTGGGGTTCCCAACGGCGAACCTGGACCTGCACAACGAGACGGTGCCGCCGGCCGGCGTCTATGCCTGCCGTGTCTTCAGGGACGGCCAGCCGCTGCCCGCGATCGTCAGCGTCGGGACGCAGCCCACGCTCCACCCCGAGCGCGAGGGCGAGACCGTGGTCGAAGCTCACTTGCTGGACTACGAGGGCGACCTGTACGGACAGGACCTCGAGGTGCAGTTCGTGGGCCACATCCGTGAGCAGCAGGTGTTCGCGGGCCGCGAAGAGCTGCGGGCGCAGATCGCTCGGGACGTGCAGGCGGCGCGGGCGATGCTGTCGGAGGGATAGGGCGCAGGTCAATCCCCGGCAGCGGCGTAGACGGTCG
The DNA here is from genome assembly GCA_046483865.1 of Candidatus Brocadiia bacterium. Taxonomy (GTDB): domain Bacteria; phylum Planctomycetota; class Brocadiia; order SM23-32; family SM23-32; genus JAWOCH01. The sequence continues at coordinate 1,256 of JAWOCH010000004.1, forward strand.
TATCCGGGTGCAGTTCCTTCCAGGCGAACCAGAGCATCGCCGCGGCGTCGGCCCGCTCGCCCTCCACGCGCACGTGGCCCGTGCGTGGAGAAGTCGCGCGGACTTCCACCCGTCGGCCGCCAAGGGAGTCAATGGCTTCCTGCTGTGCCTCGGCCAGCGGACCAAGGGGATAGGCCCTGGGCTTGCCGTCCACGACCAGCCCGAGCACGAACTGCTTGGCAGGCAGGGCGCTGTTTTCTCTGCCGTAGACAACGAGTCCCGGCGGCAGATACGTGGACTGCAGGTAGGGCTCCGGCGAGGCAGGCGGAACGCCCCCGCCGGGCGTGGCGGCCAGGACCTTTCCATCCGGATTCTCCGTGCGCCAGTCCTCAAACGTCCAGACCTCCACCGCCAGCACCCCGACTGCTCTCCCGGCGTGGGGCCCGGTGAGAGCTTCGCCCGTGAGGCCGTTCCACAGGGAGCCGGAATCCCCGTCGTAATACACATCGGCGCCCCGATAAGTCAGCCCGGCGTCCCGCCAGTGGATGGGCTTGCCATCGCTTCGTGCGATCAGGCACGCCGCCGCCTGGGGGAAGAAGTGCCAGCTCACAAGCACGCGCAGGTCGCCGAGCGTATCGTCAACCCCCACATAGCCCCGCAGTACGGGGACGGCGTAGGCGCGAGTCTGGCCCTCGGCGCGCAGCACCACGACGCGCTCCTCGGGCTTCAAGTGGCCGGCCTCCTCGGGGGTCAGAAAGAGCCCTTGCGCGTCGGCGTCCAGGTCCAGCGTGCCCCGTTGATCGGCCCACTGGCCTATGAACCTTATCAGACCTTTCATCTGGAAGGTCTCGGAACGCTCGGTGATATCGAAGAGCCGAGCCATGCGGTAGACCGGCCCCCCGGCGTCGAGCGCCTGGGACGGGGCCGCAAGGATGGCCCTCTGCCCCGAGCCGGCGACCTCGAGGACGGACGGCGTTTTCCCCGTGGGCATGGTGGGTGCCTGTTGCTGCGGGGGGGCCGATGCGGTGGCAGGCGATGGGGCTGCCGTTGTGTCCACGGCAGTCTCGCCCCGCGGCCGCTGACCGGAAAGCAGCGAGATGACCCAGGCCACCAGTACGGTGATCAGGATGATGACCAACAGCAGATAGTTGCGCCCGAGCGCAGTGGGCGCGGGTTCGGGGGCCTCCGCCTCGGCCTGCTCCGTTTCGTCGGCGGGCAGTTCATGCTCGAGCGGTTTGTCTGCTTCCACCGGTTGTGTTCCCTCGGTCTCCATGCGGTTCCCTTCGATTCGCGGACGCCGGGGGCATCCAGGGCATGCCCGTGCAGTCCGCCCATTTTACCAGGAGCCGGCGCCGCCTTCACGCGGCGGGCCATACCACCAGGGTCATTCAAAAGTCGTCAGCAGCGCACCTTCCCCCGGCCCAGAACCCGCACAGTGTGTAGCCCAGCCGCCCTCGGCTGGGGGCAGAAGACGGATCACGGCCGAGGGCGGCCGTGCCACATAGGCTAGGGGTCCGGCCGGAAACTGGGCTCGGCCGCGCCGCCGCCATTTCGGCGCAGGTCAAGGCGCGAGGCCGCAGGCGTGCCCCTGAGGCACTTCAAGGGCGAGCAACGCAGAGATGCGTCGCAAATGGCGCCGGCCCAAAGGGTTGGGGCG
>JAWOCH010000023.1:0-8217 GCA_046483865.1 Candidatus Brocadiia bacterium
GACGGGCGCCATCACTCTCAGCCTCCGCAGCACGCACAGGATGTGTTCGGCGCGGATGCAGAACGCGTCGGCCGCGGGTGCGGGTAGTTCCTCGGGCGGCATGGCGGCAGGTGCGGCGGGACTGCCGCCCGGGCCCACGACTCCGCGCAACTCCTCGTCGCATACGTCCAGCTCAACGTCCACGCGCTCCCGGTCTCGGTCCAGATGCACGGGAGGCGGCTGCGCACCCGGCTGTATCAAGCCGAGGCAGGCCAGGGCGCCGACGGCCAGCTCGCGCACCGCTATCGGCAGGCAGGCCATGGTGAGCAGCATTGTGCCGTTGACCGCCAGCTCGTAGGGGCGCTCCTCGACCAGCACGTCCTGTGGCTCACGGGGGCCGCCCACGCGCGTGACCCGCTCCAGGCGCGTCGGCAGGGGATCAACGTCCCCGAAAGCGGAGGCCAGAATCTCCATGTCGGTCGGACGATCCACGTCGCGCATAGCGGCCGCTTCGGCGCCTTCAAGCTCCACCAGCAGCCCGTCCCGCTCGCGCACGAAGTCCCGCGCGCTCAGTTCCCGTTCACAGCCGAGCCGCTCCTCCAGCGCCGGCAGCAGCGACCTGTCATAGACGCCGCACAGCGGCTCCGGCCCGGACGGCGTGGCCGCGACGGTCACCGCCGCTTCCGTCCCGTCGGCCTCTTCGATCAGCCGCCGCATGATGGCCGGCGTGACCAGCGGCATGTCGCAGCCAAGAAAGAACGCCTGCCGGCCCTGCGTGTGGCTCAGGCCTGCGTGGACACCGGCCAGCGGCCCGAGGCCGGCGTACTCGTCCCGGTATACCGGCACGTCCAGCCAGTGTTCCAGGTAATCCGGCCGGTTCGTCACCACGGCGACCTGTGGGAACACCTCCCGGAGCCGCCGGACCATGGCCACCGCCAGGGGCACGCCGTCCACGCGCAGCATCTCCTTGGGGAAGCCCAGCCGGCGGCTGCCGCCGCCGCACAACAGGAATGCCTCAGAGACCCCCACGCGACCTTCCCTCCCGGTACTTGAAGCTCGCCGCCGAGCTCATTATAACCCAGACCCGTCTGACAACGTCCAGCGCGGCAGGACAAACAACGCCGTGACAGGATGGGCAGGATGAGAAGACGACGGAGTTCAGCGGAGCGTGCAATGACGCCGACAGGTGACGCAGACGATCGTATCCGGCCGTACGAGGAGAACCCGTTCTACTGGCAGTACAGGGACGAACCAGTCCTGCTGCTGGGTGGATCCGTAGAGGACAACCTGTTCCAGATACCCGAGCTGGAGCAGCACCTGGACCTGCTGGCCTCGGTCGGCGGGAACTACGTCCGCTGCACCATGTCCAACCGGGACGAGGGCAACGTGTGGCCCCACGCCCGGGACGAGGATAGCGGGCTGTACGACCTGACAGAATGGAACGACGAGTACTGGTCCCGCTTCGAGCGGCTGCTGGAGCTGACGGCCGAGCGGGACATCATCGTGCAGATCGAACTGTGGGATTCCTGGGAGTTCTACGCCCCCTTCGACGGCTGGGGCAGGCAACCCTACAACCCGCGCAACAACTGCAACTACACGGCGCAGGAGTCCGGCCTGCCGGAGGTGATAGACTACTGCCCGTTCGAGCGCATCCAGCCGTTCTTCAAGAGCGTGCCGGCGCTGAAGGACCTGGTGCTGGTGCGACGCTTCCAGGAGGCATACGTTGACCGGGTGCTGGCCTCCGCCCTGCCATACGATCATGTGCTCTACTGCGTCGATAACGAGACGAATGCCGATCCCGCCTGGCCGCGCTACTGGGCGGAGTACGTCCGCGCGAAGGCCTCTGAGGAGGACCTCCGCATCGAGACGACCGAGATGTGGGACAACTGGGACCCCTCCGACGGCGAAGTGCCCGGCACCATGCAGCAGGACGAGTCCGACCATCCCTTCCTGCACCGCTCAAACCCGAAGGTGACCATCGCCAACCCGGACATCTACACCTTCGTGGACATCTCCAACCACAACCCCCAGCGCGGACAGGCGCACTATGAGACGGCCATGTGGGTGCGGCGCCGCCTGGAGGATACCGGCTCGGTGCGGCCGGTCACCTGCGTGAAGATCTACGGGGGCAAACCCACGCTCAACTACTCCGGCCCGCCCGAATGGGGGGAGGAGCGCTTCTGGCGGAACGTCTTCGCCGGCGTCTCCGCCGTCCGCTTCCACCGGCCTCGCGCCGGCCTCGGCCTCTCTGAGCTGGCCCAGGCGCACATCCGCAGCATGAGGCTGCTGACCGACCGGATGGACATCTTCCGCTGCACCCCGCGCAACGACCTGCTGCGCGACCGGCGGGAGAACGAGGCATACTGCCTGGCCGCCCCCGGCGTCGAATACGCCGTCTGCTTCATGGACGGCGGCGAGGTGGGACTGGACTGCTCCGAGGCAGAGGGGCCGTTGGAGGTCCGCTGGCTGGAGGCCCGAAGCTCGGCATGGTCAGAGCCCCAGACGGAGCAGGCAGGCGAGAACCTGCGGCTGAGGGCACCGGGCGGTGGCATCTGGGCGGCGCTGATTCACCACGGAGGCACGGAGGACACGGAGAACGGCAACTGACTTAACAGGGATGTACAGGGTAGGCAGGATAACGACAACGGCGGCAGCCGTACCCCTTACATCCTGTGCGTTGCATCATGCTGCTTTCGTCGTGCTCGTAGTGTCGTCGTGGTTCTGAGCCGTGGCCGTAGCGGTTGCATTTGGGTTGGCGGTCAGATACATTTCATCTGACACGCCGTCTACTGTCCGGGGGGAGCGCATGAACGACTCGGCCGTCAAGCCGGCGCCCTGGCCTGCGCGGCCGCCCTTCCGCCTCGAACTGCCCTCCGGGCGCGCGCTGGACATGACCGGCCGGCCGCTGGTGATGGGCGTCCTGAACGTGACCCCGGACAGCTTCAGCGACGGGGGGGAGTTCTTCGACCGTCAGGCCGCCGTCGAGCAGGGGCGCCGGATGCGCAACCAGGGGGCCGACCTGATAGATATCGGCGGGGAGAGCACCCGGCCGGGCAGCGAACCAGTGTCCGCCGAGCAGGAGATGGAACGGGTCATCCCGGTCATCGAAGAGCTGGCGTCCGAGCCCGGCGCGCCCATCAGCATTGACACCCAGAAGGCCGGCGTGGCTGCCGCCGCGCTGGAGGCCGGCGCGGAGGTCATCAACGACGTCAGCGCGCTGCGGACCGACCCGGAGATGGCCCCGCTGGCAGCCGACGCCGACGTGCCCCTGGTGCTGATGCACATGCAGGGCACGCCGCGCACCATGCAGAAGAACCCGACCTACCGGGAAGTCGTCTCCGACGTGACGGCCTGGCTGGCCGACCGGGTCGAGCACGCCATCGGGCGCGGTGTGGCGAAGGAGCGCATCATCGTGGACCCCGGTTTCGGCTTCGGCAAGACGCTGGGGCACAACCTGGAACTGCTGCGCCGTCTGCACGAGCTGCACTCGCTGGGCCGTCCCGTGCTGGCGGGCACTTCGCGTAAGTCCATGCTGGGGATGATCCTGGACGTGCCGGCCCAGGAGCGGCTGCACGGCACGCTGGCGACGGTGTCGGCGGCCGTGCTGGCGGGCTGCCACATCTTGCGGGTGCACGACGTGCGCCCGGCCCTGGAGGTGGTGCGGGTCTGCGAGGCCATCAGGCGGGGGGAGCGCGTCGAAGATGGCTGAGTTCTTCTCCGACATGGCTCAGTGGTTCAGCCTGCGGTGGCTGGTGCTGCTGAAGGCGCTGGTGGAGGCGGGCATCATCTTCATCTTCGTCTACGGCTTCCTGCGCATCATGGAGGGCACGCGCGGGGCGGGGATCCTCAAGGGGCTGGTGGTCATGATGGGCATCCTGGCCCTGGTGACCATCTTTCTGAGCCGCCAGCTTCAGATGGAGAACCTGAACTGGGTGGTCACGCGGCTGGCGCCGATCGTCGTGGTGCCGCTGTTCATCCTGTTCCAGCCGGAGATACGCCGCGCGCTGATACGGCTGGGGCAGAACCCGCTGTTCCGCACGTTTTTCCGCCCCTACGGCGGGTTCACCGATGAACTGGTGCGGGCGACCTTCAGCTTGGCGCGCGACAGGGTCGGCGGGCTGATAGCGATAGAGCGCGAGGTGGGCCTGCGGGGCTACGTCGAGGGCGGGGTGCGGCTGGACGCGGAGGTGAGTGCGGAGTTGATCAAGACCATCTTCTGGCCGGGCACGCCGCTGCACGACGGGGCTCTCGTCATCCGCCAGCAGCGCATCGTCGCCGCCGGGTGCCTGTTCCCGCTGACTGACAGCCCGCAGTTCTCCCGCGAGCTGGGCACGCGCCACCGGGCGGGCATCGGCGTGACCGAGGAGTCGGACGCGGCGGCCATCATCGTCAGCGAGCAGACCGGGCAGGTCTCCCTGGCCGTCGGCGGCACGCTGCAGAGGGATCTGGATGAAAGATCGCTGCGCAGGGCGCTGGATGAACTGGCGGCCGAGACCGCAGAGGAGAGAAGCTGATTCACCACGGAGACACGGGGCTACTCCGCCGAAGTAGCCTGCGGCTACGAAGGCTGGAAGGACACGGAGAGCGACGAAGTCAGGATTAACCACGACGGCACGACGAGCACGACGGAAGATGGCATGACAGGGATGGACAGGACTCTATTTGCCGGAGGCCGTACTTTAGACTTCAGACGGCTCTGTAGAAAACATGGCTTGTAGCCCAGCCCTTCGGCTTTGCTCAGGGCCTTGAGCCTGCCGAAAGGTCGCTCCCGGCTGGGAAAGGCCACAGGCGAGGGCGCCTGTGCTACATACGGCTTTTCAGCAGGAGCCGGCTCGGCGGTTCGTGGCAGTGAAGCCATGTTGTCTATCGAGCGAATTCAGAATTCAGGCTTTGGGTGTCCATGCTGAAGAAGATCGGCCAGGTGCTGTTCGGCAACTTCCGGATGAAGCTGCTGGCGGCTGTGATAGCCGTCGGCATCTGGTTCTACGCGAACGGGCGCGTCACCCAGACCGCCTCGTTCGAATGCCGCATCCGTGTGGTGCCGCCCGAGGGCTACTCGCTCGTCTACAAGAGTCATGAGAGCGGAATGGTCCGCATCGCCGGGCCGGGGTTCCTGCTTGCGCGCATCCGCAGCGAGTTGACGAACGACACGGTAACTCTTCGGCGGCAGCTCCGCCCGGATGACCTTCAGGAGGGTTGGGCATCGCTGTCCGTGGGGGCGGACTGGCTTGATCTGAGCTTGACGGAGCGGGAGATGGTACAGCTCCGTTTCCCTGCGATTACTCCGGGCGCCGTGCAGGTGGCCGCCAGCCCGATGACGAGGGCAACCCGCCCGGTCGAGCCCGTCCTCACCGGGCGCCCGCCGGAGGGGCTCTACGTCAGGGGCACGCCGACCGTGACACCATCCGAGGTGACCGTCGAAGGTCCCGCCATGGCCCTGGACGCTCTGGAAAGCGTCCTCACGGAGGAGGTCCCTCTGTGGGACATGGCCACCGGTTACCACCGCCGGGCCCGCCCGCTGCGCAGCCAGGTGGACGTGCAACTGCCGAACGGTGAGACCGTGACCGTGCCGCTGATGCTGTCCGACAGCAGGGCCGTCGTGGCGCTGAGGATAGCCGAGGAGGAGCGCGAGACGCGCACATTCGAGGACCAGCCGCTCACCCTGTGGGTGCCCCAGGAGTTCCCCTACAGTTCCGAGCTGGAGGGCGGGCCGCAGAGCGTGACGGTCACCGTTGAGGCCGGCCGGGACGTGGTTGGCCGGATCGAGCCCGCCCAGGTGCGCCCTTACGTGGACCTGACGCCGCTGGCCCAGGAGGAGCTGGAGCCCGGTGGGACCGGCCTCTACCAGGAGCCGGTGAAAGTTCACCTGCCGACCTGGGCCGCCGACGCCAGCGTCACCGCCGAGCCGGATCGGGTCAACATACGGTTGCAGAATCCCGCCCGGTAGTCGAGAATACCCGCCGGCACTCGCAGGGGAAATGCCATGTCACTGCTCGGCGTGAACGTTGACCACGTGGCCACCATTCGGCAGGCGCGTCGCACCAACGAGCCGGACCCGGTCTGGGCTGCGGCCGAGGCCGAGATCGGCGGGGCCGACATCATCACCGTCCACCTGCGCCAGGACAGGCGCCACATCAACGATCGCGACCTGCGCCTGCTGCGGGAAACTACCACGGTCGAGCTGAACCTGGAGATGTCTCTCGCCCCGGAGATCGTGGAGACGGCCCTCGGAACGGGGCCGGACATGGTGACGCTGGTGCCGGAGAACCGCCAGGAGGTCACAACCGAGGGCGGGCTGGACGCCGTCGGTCAGTCGGAGCGGCTCGAGGCGGCGATGTCAAGGTTAGCAGAGGCCGGCATTCCGGTGAGTTTGTTCCTGGATCCCGAGCGGCCACAGCTTGAGCACGCTGCGGAGCTGCGGGCTACTTTCGTGGAGCTGCACACCGGCCGCTACGCCAATGCATCGGGGAACGCCGAGCGGAACGATTGTCTCTCTGAGTTGAACGCCGGCGCCGAGTGCGCCCGCTCGCTTGGGCTGGTGGTCAACGCCGGGCACGGGCTGACCTACCGGAACGTGGCGCCGCTCGTGCAGCGACTGCGTCCCCATGAGCTGCACATCGGCCACAGCATTGTGTCGCGCGCCGTCTACGTGGGCATCCGGGAGGCCGTGCGCCAGATGAAGGAGGTCATCCACCGGGCCGAGCTGACGACTTGAACCCCGCTCGCCGGCAAACGGTAGGTCCGGCGTCCCCGCCGGACAAGGCGCGGTGAGACGCCGCGCCTGCCTGGTGGGAATTTCGAGGAGGAACAGGCAGTGCCATTCGACCTGGACAAGATAGCCCGTGGAGTGCGCCTGGTCCTGGAGGGCCTGGGGCGGGACCCCGACGAAGGCAGCCTGGCCGAGACGCCGGGCCGGGTGGCGCGGGCCTATGCGGAGATACTGGCCGGGGAACGCGCCGAACCGGAGCAGTTGATCAAGGTTTTCCACGAGGAAAGCTACGACGAAATGGTCCTGGTGCGCGACATCCCCTTCTACTCTATGTGCGAGCATCACCTGCTGCCGTTCCACGGACGGGCGCACGTGGCCTATATCCCGAAGGCCGGCCGCATCACGGGACTCAGCAAGCTGGCCCGCGTGCTGGACGCCCATGCCCGGCGCCTGCAGGTGCAGGAGCGTATGACCGCCGATATCGCTCGCACACTAACCAAAGCCCTCGAGCCGAAGGGCGTCATGGTGGTGGTCGCCGCCGAGCACCTGTGCATGACGATGCGCGGCATCAAGAAGCCGGGCTCCATCAGCGTCACCAGCGTGGTGACCGGCCTGTTCCGGGAGAACCCCGCCACCCGCGCCGAAGCCATGTCCTTCATCCGCGAAAACCGTTGAGTGTCCGCTCCGATGGCCGAGCCCGATCACAAAACCGCCGAGTACATCGAGCTGCGCTCGGCCGAGGAGAAAGCAGACCTCGTCTGCCGCTACGTCGAGCGGGCCTACGAGAGGGGCGAGACGGTTGCCGTGTACGCGCCCGACGCCGAGGAGGCAGCGGAGCTGGACCGGCGTCTGTGGACCTTCCGGCAGCAGTCCTTCATCCCGCACGTGGTTCTGAGCGAGGCCGAAGCGCCGCTGATCGAGCCGGTGGTCATCTTCGGCGATGCGCCGGGGGAGACGGAGTCGGACGTGCTCATCCTGGCCGGTGCTGACGGCATGCCGGAGTGGTTCCAGCGGTTCGGTCACGTCTACGACTTCGCGCCGACCTACGATGACGACCTGCGCGAGGCCGCGCGGGAGCGCTACGCCGCCTGCCAGGAAGCCGGCTACAAAATGCGCTTCATACGGCCCTGACTCACCACGGAGGCACGGAGGACACGGAGAACGGCAACGCACTGACCACAACGGCACGACGAGCACGAAGAACAGGAGCATAACAGCGATAGACAGGATTGACAGGATAGGCCGGCAGAGCGGCGAACCGGGCTGTGGCTATTGCCTCCATCCTGGCGACCCTGTGCATCCCTTTCTATCAGTTGTCCGTAGCGTCGTTGTGGTTATCCGCTCTTAGTCGTTCTCCGTGTCCTCCGTGCCTCCGTGGTCAATCCTGTCGCCGAAGAGGGTGAGGATTGACAGGATAGGCCGGCAGAGCGGCGAACCGGGCTGTGGCTATTGCCTCCATCCTGGCGACCCTGTGCATCCCTTTCTATCAGTTGTCCGTAGCGTCGTTGTGGTTATCCGCTCTTAGTCGT
>JAWOCH010000065.1:0-4046 GCA_046483865.1 Candidatus Brocadiia bacterium
CGAGTCGAAGCCCCCCGCCCTGTCGGTGGGCACGGGCACGCCGATGACCGGCAGCGTGGTGTGGGCGGCGATGACCCCGGCCAGATGTGCCGCGCCGCCGGCGATGGCGATCAGCACGCCCACGCCGGCTTCCTCGGCCCCCCGGGCCAGCTCGGCCACTGCCTCCGGGCGGCGATGCGCGCTCATTACACGCACCGAGAAGGACGCTTCCAGCTCTTCGAGCACCTCGACGGCTGCCTCGGCTATCGGCAGGTCGGACTCGCTGCCCATCACGACGATGATCTCGGGGGAATCAGCCACGTTCTGCCTCCTGAATGCGGCCCGTGCTCAGTCGCCCTCCTGCTCCTTCTGCTGTTTGCGGGCGACGATCTCCTGCTGGATCTGCGGGGGCACGACTTCGTAGCGGTCGAACTCGAGGGTGAAGGTGCCCTCTCCGCCGGTCATGCTCTTCAGCTCGGTGCTGTAGCGCATCACTTCGGCCATGGGGATTTCGGCCTCGATCACCTGCATCTGCCCCTGCTGGTCCATGCCCTGTATGCGGCCGCGGTGGCCGGTCAGGTTGCCGGTCACGTCGCCCATGAACCGGGTGGGTATGGTGACTTCCATCCGGGCGATGGGCTCCAGCAGCACGGGGCGGGCCTGCTCGAAGGCGTCGCGGAAAGCGCGGGCCCCCGCGATCTTAAACGATGCCTCGGAGCTGTCCACGCTATGGTGCGAGCCGTCGTAAGCGGCCGCCTTGACGTCCACCACGGGATAGCCGGCCAGCGGGCCAGTGTCCATCTCCTGGCGTATGCCCTTCTCGACGGCGGGGATGAACTGGCGCGGTATGACGCCGCCGGTGATCTCGTCCAGGAACTCGAATCCCTCGCCGCGCTCGTTGGGCTCCACCCGCAGGTAGACCTCGCCGAACTGCCCTCTGCCGCCGGTCTGCTTCTTGTGTCGGTAATACCCCTCGGCCCGCCGGGTAATGGTCTCCCGGTAGGGAATGGCAGGCTGCCTGGTACTGACCGAGATGTCGTAGCGGCGCTTCAGCTTGGCCAGCATCACTTCCAGGTGCAGGTTGCTCATGCCGGTCATGACCAGCTCGGCGCTCTGGGCGTCCCGCTCCAGTCTCAGTGTGGGATCGCCCTCGGCCAGGGCCTGCAGCCCGCTGCTTATCTTCTCCTCGTCCTCGCGGCTCTCCGGTTCCACCGCCAGGCTGGTCATGGGCTTGGGATAGTCGGTGGGGGGCAGTTCCAGCTTCTGGCCCGTGTCGCACAGGGTGTCGTCGAGCTGTAGTTCCTCCACCTTCGTGACGGCCAGTATGTCCCCCGGCACGCCGCGCTGGACCTCCTGCTGCTCCTGGCCCTCCACCAGGTAGACGTGCCCCAGGCGCAGCGTCTTGCCGGTGCGGGCGAGCTGCGCCGTCAGGTCACCGCCCAACGAACCGCTGTAGACGCGCAGGTGCGCCACCTTGCCCACGTGAACGTCGGTGGTGGTGCGGAACACGCGGGCGCAGAGCGGCGCATCGGCGTCCGGCTCCAGGGCCACTTCCTCGCCGTCCGGCGTGAGGGCCTTGCGCTCGGGACCCTGGGCCGGCGACGGCGCACAGGAAGCCAGGAAGGCCACCGTCTCCTTGACGCCCACGTCCTGCTTCGCCGCACAGCACAGCACGGGCACCAGTCCGCCCCCGGCCACCGCGCCGGCGAGGGTCTGCATCAGCTCCTCGCGGGTTATCTCCTCGCCCTCGAAGTAACGCTCCATCAGCTCGTCGTCGCACTCGATGATGGCCTCGCGGAACGACTCACGCGCGGCCTCGAAGTCGCCGACAACCCCCTCGGGCGCATCCTCGGCGGCCAGCACGCCGGCCACGCCGGTGCACTCCTGGCCCAACCCCACCGGCAGGAAAGCCGGCCGACACTCCTGACCCAGTGTCTGGCGGATCTCCTCCAGCAGGCGCTCGTACTCGATGTTGTCGCTGTCCATGCGCGTTATCAGCACCGCGCGCGCCAGCCCCCGCTCGTCCGCCTCCCGCCACATGCGCCGCGTGTTGAGCTGTATACCCTCGCGGGCGCTGATGGCCACCACGGCGGTCTCGACCACCGGCAGCGCACCGACCGCCGAGCCGGAGAAGTCCAGGTAGCCCGGCGTGTCAATCAGGTTGAAGTGCCGTCCGTGCGCCTCGAAGTGGAAGGGCACGCTGTTGATGGAGAACTGGTTCTCCTTCTCATCCGGATCGTAATCGCTCAGCGAGGTGCCGGCGTCCACGTCGCCGGCCCGCTTGGCGAACCCGACGGCGTGCAGCGCGTGGTCCACGAAGGTGGTCTTGCCCACGCCGCCGTGTCCCACCAGGGCGACGTTGCAGATAGTGGAAGGGGTTCTCTCGGCCATCAGTCTCCTCCGGTGCTTTGCGATTCCTGGTTCGTCTGCGTTTCGATGGGGGCCGGCTGGAGGCGGGAGGGGAACTGCGCCGCCGTCTCCAGGGCTTCCGACAGATCCAGTGCGCCCTCGTAGAGCGCCTTGCCCACGATGACGGCGTCCGCGCCGCACTCGCCCAACCGCTCGATGTCCTCGGCGCAGGACACACCGCCTGAAGCTATCACCGGCACTTCGGTTGCCTCCAGCAGGCGCTGGACACCCTCGAAGTTCGGTCGGCTCATCATGCCGTCCCGCGCCACGTCGGTGTAAAGGAACGCTGCGGGCGGCCCCTCGGCCAGGCGAAGCGCCAGCTCCACGGGGCTCACGTCGGTCAGCTCCCGCCAGCCCTCCACGGCCACGCGTCCCTCTCGCGCGTCCAGGGCGACCACTATCCGCCCCGGCATCGCCGTGCACATGCGCACCGCCCAGTCCGGCTCGCGCGCGGCGCGGGTGCCCACCACGGCGCGGGTGGCGCCCATGCGCAGCACAAGCCCCACTGCCCGTTCGCTGCGGAGCCCGCCGGCCACCTGCACCGGCACCTGCGCCTGCTGGAGGATGGCGGCGACGGCGGCCGCGTTGGCGTCGGCTTCGGCGTCGGGCCGCCACTCACGCCCCAGGGCGCCGTCCAGGTCCACCACGTGAAGGGCGGACGCACCGAGCGCCTGCCACTGCTCGGCTGCCCGGCGGGGGTCCTCGTAGTAGACGGTCTCGTCCTCCGGCTTGCCCTGCAGCAGCCTCACGCACCTGCCACCGGCAATGTCCACGGCCGGGTACACCAGCATTACGGGATCCCTCCTGTGCACGAGCAACAGCGCCGGTGCTTCCCTTCCGAGCGGATGCTGCATCAATAGGCAAGCCGCATGGGGTGCCGGGGGTCACGGACGTGCCGCCGGCTCTCGGCGCCGACGCGGCGCCGGGAGGATACATCGTAAGGCCGCCTTCCGGCGTGCCTTCGGTTAACCACTCCTCCAGGCAGTGGATTATAGATGGCGCTTTTCGGGCTGTCAAAGGGACGCCGCGCCTTGTGGCTGCCCATGCGCCGGCCCGCCCCGGGGCCCTATAATGGCTTACTCGATCGGCCACGCTGGCGGAGCAGAGACCGTGGGATTGGCACAGCTTTTCGTGGCTTCGTTCGTCACCGCCCTCAGCGGGGTGCTCATGCCCGGACCGGTGCTGTTCATGACGGTGCGGCACAGCGCATCGGAGGGGTGCAAAGTCGGGCCGCTCATCATCGCCGGCCACGCCGTGGTGGAGATACCCCTGATGGTAGCCGTGGTGGTCGGATTGCGCGGCCTGCTGGCGCGGGACGTGTTCGTGGGCGTGGTGGGCACGGCGGGTGGAGCCCTGCTGCTGGTCATGAGCGCCATGATGCTTCGCTCCCTGCCGCGGCTGCACCTGCCCGGCGGCGCCGGCGCACCCGCCGTGGACAGCCCCGGCGTGCTCGGCCTGGTGGCGGCCGGCGCGCTCACATCCGTGGCCAACCCCTACTTCACTCTCTGGTGGGCCACTGTGGGCATGAAGTTCCTGGCGGAGGCGGCGGCGTTCACGCTGCTGGGATACGCTGTGTTCTACGCCGGCCACATCTCGGCCGACCTGGCCTGGTACGGCGCCGTCTCCGAATCGGTGCACCGGGGGAGGCGACTCCTGTC
>JAWOCH010000154.1:0-9709 GCA_046483865.1 Candidatus Brocadiia bacterium
GTCCAGCCGTGCAGCACGCCGATCTTCGGCACGTGGCGGGCGCCACGCACGTAGTCCAGACGTTTCCGGATGAACTGGAACGGCGCCGCCATGATGCGGTATGCCTCCTCCTGGAGGGAGCCGTCGGGCATCATGCGGTCAATCAGCCAGAAGCCGGCGCCGTTGGCGATGCTGGCCGCAGCCGCGTAGCGATACATCGTCGGCGTGCCGCTGTTCCAGTCGCCCAGCCCGGCCACAAAGCGGCCCGTCATGTACTCGAACGGCAGGCCCGTGCCGGCCCAGTAGCGGCACTGGTAGCTGGCCGATTCGCCGCCGTACTGGTCGTCGGCCAGCAGGCCGTCTATGCATTCCGGCGGATCCATCGGGTCGCGCAGACCCCACACCCAGTTGAAGCAGCAGGGCACGTCGCGCGCCTCGTGCATCCGGCGGGCCACGCGGGCGAAGAAGTCGGTGAAACGCTCGTAGTACCATTGTACATAGGGCAGCCAGTCGTCGTCCTCCGATCCGGCCGGCACGGGGCGACCGAACTCACGGCGGCAGTTCTCGCAGTAGCACGGCTCGAAGGTGGACATGGTGTCGAAGAAGATCTCGTCCACCTCGTAACGCTCCAGCAGTTCCCTGCCCTGAGGGATGAGCAGTTCTTCCGTGTATGGGCCGTTCACGCAGACCCGCCCGTACCGGCCGTCGGCGATCTCGCCCTCTCGGTCACGCACCGCCCAGTCCGGGTTCTGCTCGACGGCGGCCGTGTCCAGGAACGTGCTGAAGTAGGCGACGACGGCCACGTCGTGGGCATGGCAGCCGGAGACTATCTCCCCGACCATGTCCTTCTGCAGCCGCGGGTGTGGCGTGCCGATCTCGGTCGGGTAGTAGGAGAACCCGTAGTGGCCCTTGGCGAAGACCACGACGGTGTCGGCCCCGCACTCGCGGAGCTTTCGGCCGTATTCCCATCCGTCCAGGTTGGCGCCGACGTCCACGTGCGCGGGCGCGTGAAAGTCGGGGTGGCTCTTGCAGAAGCGGTTCATGTGGCCCATCGTGCGACTCTCCGTCGTGTAGATGGCGGCGATGGCGGCATTGTCGCACGTAGCCCGTCCATTTCAAGCGGCGGGCCTGCCGGGCAGGGTCATTCGATTCTCTGACTGAACCGACCCGAACTGCCGAGTTGCTGCCCGAGAAGGGACCTGGCCTATGTGGCACGGCCGCCCTCGGCCGTGATCCGTCTTCTGCCCCCAGCCGAGGGCGGCTGGGCTACACACTGTGCGGGTTCTGGGCCGGGGGAACGTGCGCTGCTGACGACTTTTGAATGACCCTGCCTGCCAGGCTGCCTCTCGCATTTGGCCTCTTCGTGCCGGTATACTGACCAGCCGCGAAAAGGGAGAATCAGGAGGCGAATGATGCCGAACTCACTTGCTCAGGCCCTTCCGCGTGCCCGTGCTTTGCGGCGGCGCGCCTACGCGTGGCGGCGGGAGCTGCCCGTTGCGAAGCAGGTGGCCCTGGCGCTGGGTATGGCGGCGCTGACGGGAGCCTGCGCCCAGGTGCGCGTGCCGTTGCCGTTCAGCCCCGTGCCGCTCACGGGCCAGACCTTTGCCGTTCTCCTTGCGGGAGTCCTGCTGGGGGGAGGCTTCGGCGCGCTCAGCCAGATCATCTACGTTGCGCTGGGGGCCGCCGGTGTGCCCTGGTTCACCGGTTTCGGCGCAGGGCTGGGCTGGCTGGCCGGTCCGACGGCCGGTTACCTGTTCGGCTTCGTGGCGGCGGCTGCGCTCATCGGATGGGTCAGCGACGCATCCGTTCGGTGGCGGGCTCTGGTGCCTCAGATGGCGCTGATGGCCGGCGGCTCGGCCCTCATCCTGCTGTGCGGCGCCGCGCACCTGGCGATAGTGCTGGGGCTGGGCTGGCCGCAGGCAATGCTGGTGGGCGTTGTTCCCTTCCTGGCGGGCGATGCGCTGAAGGCGCTGGCCGCCGCACTCGCCGCAGCGGCGCTGCTGCCCAAGTCAGACTGAGCGGCCGGCGAGCTGCTTTGAGACCTCGCGCAGGTGGCCAAACCACGGCTCGAAACCAGTACCGCGCACCGCGCTGGTCTCGAACACTGTCACATCCGGCCGGGCCTTCCGCGCGTCTTGCTTCACCTTATCAACGTCGAAGCGGCAGTGCTCGAGCAGGTCGGTCTTGTTGACGAACAGCACGTGGGCCCGCACGAACAGGGCGGGATACTTGCGGACCTTCTCATCCCCCTCCGGGACGCTCAGGACGGCGATCTTGGCGTGCTCCCCCAGGTCGAAACCGGACGGGCAGACCAGGTTGCCCACGTTCTCGATGAACAGGAAGTCGAGGGCGTCCAGGTCGAGCCCGTCGAGGGCCGCCTCTATCTGGGCCGCGTTCAGGTGGCAGCCCCCGCCCGTCTCGATGGCCCGCGCGACGATGCCGCAGTCCTCCAGCCGTTCGGCGTCCAGGGCCGTTTGCACGTCGCCGATGATGACGGCGAAGCGGCCGGGGAAGTGCCGGGCGGTGTGCTCGAGGATCGCCGTCTTCCCGCAGCCGGGCGAGCCGATGATGTTCATCACGTAGACACTGCTGCGGGCGAAGCGCTCCCGGTTACGCTCGGCGACCACGTTGTTGCTCTCGCGGGCGGAGCGGGTCAGGTCAACCTTGCTCATCCTGCACCTCCACGTAGGGGATGTTCACGTCCATGCCCTCGATTACTTCCCGCTCGAAGCCGCCGCACTCGGGGCAGGCGGCGAACATGTCCTCCGTCTCGTAAGTGCGTCCGCACCGGCAGCGCAGCCGGGCTGGCACGCGGCGGATCTCCACACTGGTCTGCTCCATGCCCCGTTCGTCCAGGGCCAGCCTCATGCAGAACTCCAGCGACGAGACGTTCACCGCCGACAGGGCGCCCACCTCAATGGTGACCGCCGTCAACCGCTCCGGTTCCACCCCGTCTGCGGCGAGCACGGTGCTGACGATGCCCTGTGACAGGGACAGCTCATGCATGACAGGCCCCGCAGTTACGGAACGGTTCATTATAGCTGTTCACTTTCGGCTGTGCACCCCCCGGTGCCGGGGCGCGCTGATCGGGAATTCGCGGATTCCTTTGACAGGGGGTCGAGTGCGTAGTAATATGCCGAGATTTTGAGTGCTGGAGGAAGCACCCAAATACCGACCAGCCGCTCCAGGGCCCACCAGCAGTCAGGGCTGAACCAGGGCGCGTCACTGTAAGGCATTTGTCAGAACAGGCTTATGGCAGAACCAAAGTTCGTCTCAGATGAGAACCTGGTCCGGTTCCTGGGCATGGTGCCCGGGGACAGGAAGTTCGTCAACGTGCGGGACGAAGACGGCGACGGCTGGGCGCAGTTGCAGGCCGCCGAGCCGGCCGCCGTGGTTCAGGGACTGCGCGGCGTCCGCCCTTTCTACTCGTTCAAGAGCCTTCTGCTGCCGGCCAGCGAGGTCGTCGCCTACTACGGCGGTGCGGAGGGTGACCCGCTGGATGAGGCCGAGCGGACGGGCGTAGCCATCATTGGTGCCAGGGGCTGTGAGTGCCGGGTGCTCAGCTATCTGGATGCCATCATGCTGGACGAGCCCGATGCCGAGCCGTTCTACGAGGCCCGTCGCCGCAATGCCTTCATTGTTGGGGTTGACTGCGCTGTAGCGGCCGACTCCTGCTTCTGCGATCTGCTGGGCGAACGCGCCTACCCGGACGCGAACTACGATCTGAACCTCAGCCCGGTCGAGGACGGCTTCGTCGTAGAGGCAGCCGCCGAGCGGGGTGGGGCGGTGCTGAGGGAAGCGTCTTCGCTTCTGACCGATGCCGACGAGTCGCAGGTGGCGCAGCGGGACGCCATGCGCCAGAAGGCCGCCGATCAGCTCGGCGAGCAGAACGCCGATTTCCACCTGCCGGACGACTACGTCGAGGCCATGCCGGAGACGCTGGAGCGGGAGTTCTGGCGCACCGAGCTGGCCGAGTGCGTGCAGTGCGGCGGCTGCACGGCCGTCTGTCCGGCCTGTTACTGCTTCCTGCTCTACGATCAGGACAGCGGCGAGGGCTACGAGCGGGCGCGGGCATGGGATAGCTGCCAGTTCACCGGCTACTCGGAGATGGCCGGCCCCCCGGGCACGACTCCGCCCGACCCCCGGCGGGAGCACATGAGCAAGTTCCAGCACCGATTTGCGCACAAGTTCTGGTACAACTCCATCTATCCGGAGATACTGGGTTGCGTGGGATGCGGGCGCTGCCGCGATACCTGTCCGGGCGCCATTGACCTGCGACGGGTGCTTTCGGAAATGCACAGAGAGTACGCGAAGAATGGGTGAGAACCTCTACAGCCCGATCCGGGCCGATCTGCTTGAAGTCAAGGACGAGACGCCCACCATCAAGACGTTCCGGATCGCCCCCGATGAGGCCGTTCCGTTCCGCGCCGGCCAGTTCGTGCAGTTGACCGTGCCCGGACTCGGTGAGGCCCCCTTCACCCCTTCCTCTTCCCCCTCTGTGGAGGATGAACTGGAGATTACCATCTTGCGCACCGGCAAAGTCACCAACGCCCTGCACGCGATGGAGGACGGTGTCGAGCTGGGCGTGCGCGGCCCGTACGGGAAGGGGTACCCGACCGAGAAGATGAAGGGCCACAACCTGCTGGTGGTGGGCGGCGGCGTGGGCCTGGCCCCCTTGCGCTCGCTGCTGCATCATGCCTTTGAAAACCTGGATGATTACCCGCTGGTGGCCATCAAGTACGGCGCCCGCAACCCGTCCGAGTTGCTCTACCAGAACGTATTCGAGCAGTGGGCCGCCCAGGACAACGTGACCGTGGACCTGACGGTGGACATACCGGACGAGACGTGGGACGGCAACGTGGGCGTGGTAACCACGCTGCTTGAGGAGTTGGACCTGGACATCGCCGAGACCTACGTGGTGAGCTGCGGCCCGCTGATCATGCTCCGGTTCGTGACGCTGACCTGCCTGAACGCGGGCTTCAAGCCCGAGCAGATATACCTTTCGATGAACCGCAAGATGAGCTGCGGGTTCGGCAAGTGCGGCCGGTGCAACATCGGGCCTCTCTACCTGTGCAAGGACGGCCCGGACGTGTGCTACGACGAGATCAAGGACTATAAGGATGCCTTCAGTTTCTGAGACAGCCGCTCCGCGCTGCCTGTTGTGCGCCATGCACTGCCCCATGGGCGCCCGGGACGACGGTCTGGGCCACGTGGACAGCGTCTACCCGGCGGACCTGGGCTTTCAGGACCGCGGAGCGTGCGTCCGCGGGCTGACGGCCGCCCGACTGCTGGACGCGAAGAACCGCGTGTTTGACGCCCAGAAGGGCGGCTATGACGCGTCCGGGCAGGAGGTGCTCGATGCGGTCGTGCAGCGCTTCGCCCAGGCGGAAGGGGACCAGGTCGCCCTGGTGGTGGACCTGAACCGGCCGCTGGAGGGCGTGCTGGCGCTGGCGACGCTCTGCGGGGAGATGGGCATCCGCTTCGGCGTGTTCGCGCCGCCGCAGGACGCGGCCGTCGTGCGCGCCGGCACAGGTTCCGCGCCGCCTCTTGCGGAGTTGGCCGACTGCGACTGCATCCTGGCGGTGGGGGACGTGTTCAGCTCCCATCCGCCCGTTGCGCGCACCGTTCGTGATGTCCAGTTCGCCGCCCGGGGGAACCGGATGGTGAGTGTGGACAGCGGGATAGGCCGCACCGGACGGGGCGCCGACCAGGCGGTCGTGGTGGATCCGCACAAGATGGCCGGCTACGTGGCGGCCCTGGCCGTGGCCTGTGGCGCCGAAGGCGTTGCCGGGGCACTCGATGGCCGCGACGCCGAGCAGATATGCGAGGAACTGGACCTGTCGGCCGAAGAGGTCGAGGGCCTGGCGGCCGACCTGAGGGACGCGGAGTCGGTCGGCGTGCTGGTCTCACACACGCCTGCCCGCTACGCCCACGGCGCCGCCGTCGTGGCGGCCGCACGGGAGCTGGCCGGGGCGCTGGGAGCCGCTTTCTGGCCTCTGCCGGTGGCGACGAACGCTACTCTCGTGCCCCACTTCAGGCAGGTCTGCGACGCCATGAGCATCGGCGAGGTGATGGAGTGTGCCACCAATGGTGAGCTGAAGGTGCTCGCCTTCGTAGGCTTCGACCCGGCCGCCGTACTGCCGGAAGGCATCTGGCGTCAGGCCGCCCGCGAGTGCGAGACCATATGCTGGGCCGGTTCGCTGGGCAGCCCCTTTGCGGCGGTGACGGACCTGGTGCTGCCGCTGGCCCTGGGCTGGGAAGAGGGCGGCACAGTGTTGGACCTGACGGGGCAGAGCGTCTGCTCCGTTCCGTGGGTGCCGAAGCCGCCCACCGTACTCAGCCTGACAGAACTGGCCGATAGTCTGGCGACGACCGCCGGGATGACCGATCTGGAGGGACCTTCCCTGGAGGATGTTCTCGGCGCAGAAGTCGAGTCGCCGCCGCTGGAGGAGTTGATGGACGCGCAGATACTGGCCGCCCCGCAGCCGGAGTCGGGCCAGACCGTCCTGATCGGCAAGCCCGAACCCCACGGCTACACCGGCGGGGTGTCGCTGGGGCAGGCGGCGTGGCAGAGACGGATGCTGGGCCAGGAGGTGGCTGTTGTGACGGGCCCGGCGGCGGAACTGGCCGGTGCGGCGGTGCTGTCGAGGGACGACAGGGAGTTCACCGTGGCCTGCCGTGTCGAGGGCGACGGCGCCTCTGCAGTTGCCGTGCCTGACCATTGGGCCGTTCTGCGCGAGCTGGCGCAGTGGCGGACGGTGGCGGGAGAACTGGTGCCCGCGCCCACGTTCGTGAGTGTTGAGAAAGCCGAATAGCAGCCCGCTGAATGGGTAGGCGCGGCGTCTCGCCGCGCGTGGTCCGGCGGGCCGACGCAGTCGGAGGAGAGATGGCAGAAGCCACCAAAGTGGTGAAGGAACTGGTGCTGGACACCGCGCGCTGCATCGGGTGCAAGAGCTGTGCGGCGGCCTGCTTCTACGGCCACCTGGACACGCCCGCGTTGCGCTATGAGGACGTGGGCGGCACGGACATGCCGGCCGTCTGCCGCCAGTGCACCGAGGCCCCCTGCGTGGAGGCCTGCCCCAATGAGGCGATGTACAAGGACGAATCCGACATCGTCCGGCGCAGCCCGGTGCTGTGCACCGGCTGCCGCAGTTGCGCTCTGGCCTGCCCGTTCGGCGTGATATCGCTGGAGATGATACGCCACGAGGTCGCCAAATGTGACCTGTGCGCGGACCGGACGCCGGAGGGCAAGCTGCCGCGTTGCGTGGCCGTCTGTCCGTCCGGGGCCCTGCAGTTCCTGGAGCTTGTCGAAGCGGTGCCCGAAGAGGGTTACACGCTTGTCAGTGGAAGAACACTTCACCGTTCGCACTAACGGCGGGAGAACATGGGCGCATTCATTGCCATAGTGCTGGGCATCTTCGGGACGATCGCCTTCGGGCTGTTGTTCCAGTGGATTGACCGGTTGGCGACGGCGCGCATCCAATGGCGCAAAGGGCCGCCCATCTATCAGCCGGTGGCCGATCTGGTCAAGCTGTTGGGTAAGGAGACGGTAGTCTCGGAGACGGCCAGCGAGAAGGCATTCCTGCTGGCGCCGGTGCTCGGGTTCGTGGGCGTCTGCGTGGCGGGGGTGATCCTGTGGAACGCGGTGATCCGCCCCGAGTCCAGCTTTGTGGGCGACGTTATCGTTGTGATCTACTTCCTGACGTTCCCCAGCTTGATGCTGATCCTTGGCGGTTCCACCAGCGGCAATCCGTACGGCGCCGTCGGGGCAGGGCGGGAGATGAAGCTGATCATCGGATACGAGTTCCCGTTCATCCTCGCCGTCGTGCCGCCCATCATGCTGAGCGGCGGGAGTGTGAGATTTGCCGACATCCTTGCCGCGCAGGCGAACGGCTCCGCGCTGGGCAGCCTGAGCGGCTTCGTTGCGTTCCTGTGTGTGTTGGCCGTGGTGCAGGCCAAGCTGGGGGTGGTGCCGTTCGACCAGGCAGAGGCGGAAACCGAACTGACCGGCGGAGTGATACTGGAGTATTCGGGCCCCCCGCTGGCGCTGATACGATTAGTTCGCGGCATGCTGCTGTTTTTGCTGCCGATGTTCGTGATCACAGTCTTCTGGGGGGGAGTGACGTTCAGCGGGTGGGGACTGCTGACCACGCCGCTGAAGTTCGTCGTGCTGCTGGTTGTCATCGTGTTGATGAGGAACACCAATCCCCGCCTGCGTGTCGAGCAGGCGTTGAAGTTCTTCTGGTTCATCGTGACGCCCATTGCCGTGCTGGCCTCCGCGCTCAGCGTATACCACTACTACGTGGCTTCCTGAGCCCGGCCCAGCAGGGGAGATAAGATGTCCGTTCTGGAGAAAGCGAAGCTTTGGGGCCTGAAGAAGTCGCCCTGGGTCTATCACGTCAACACCGGGGCGTGCAACAACTGCGATATCGAGGTCCTGGAGCTTCTGACCCCCCGCTTCGACGTGGAGCGACTGGGGGTGTTGCTTGCGCCCTCGCCGCGGCACGCTGACGCGCTGCTGGTGACCGGCATCTGCACGAAGCAGGCCCGGCCCCGGCTGCAGGAGATATACCGCCAGGCGGCCAAACCGTGTCTGGTGGTCTGCCTGGGAGCGTGCGCGTGCACGGGGGGCATCTTCCACGACGCCTGGCATTTCGCCGGGCCGGTGGACGACGCCATCCGGGAGGTGGATCCCGACGCACCGATCGTCTACATCCCCGGATGTCCGCCCAAGCCGGAGGCGATGATCGCCGGCATAGCCAAGGCACTGGGAGACCTCTGACGGAGAGCAAGACGTGGCCGAGAACCTGGACACCGTAGTGCAGCGTCTGCAGGACCTGTTCGGCGACGTGCCGCTGGACTGGCAGCGTCCCCGACCGAACAGGGTCTATGTCGCCGTGAGCAAAGACGACGCCGTTGCCATGGCCAGGACGCTGTTTGAGGATTTCGGCGCGCGCTTCGCCACGGCCACCGGTTCCGACATCGGCGAGGAGCTGGAGGTCGTCTATCACTTCGCATATGACGCGGTGGGGCTGGTCGTCTGCATGAGGGAGCGCACCTCGAAGGGGGATCCGGTGCTGCCCTCGGTGGCCGCCTCCATCCCGGCCGCGCAGTTCATAGAGCGGGAGATGCAGGATCTGGTGGGTCTTCGGTTCGAGGGGCATCCCGACCCCCGGCGGCTCATACTGGCCGACGACTGGCCGGAGGGCGTATACCCGCTCAGAAGGGAACACAGAGATGACGCATAAGACGCTCATACCGATAGGTCCATACCACCCCCTCCAGGAGGAGGCGGAGTTCTTCCAGCTCTTCGTCGAGGGGGAGACGGTGGTGGACATGGACGTGCGCATATCCTACAACCACCGGGGCATCGAAGGGGTGGCCATGAAGCGCCACTGGGACCAGGTGCCCTACCTGGTGGAGCGGGTCTGCGGCATATGCAGCGCCTCACACCCCCTGGCCTACGTGCAGGCGGTGGAGGAGCTGGCCGAGGTCGAAGTGCCCGAGAGAGCCCTCTACGTGCGCGCTATCGTCAATGAACTGGAGCGGGTCCACAGCCACCTGCTGTGGTTCGGGCTGGCCGGGCACTTCATCGGCTACAACACGGTGTTCATGTGGGCCTGGCGCTACCGCGACCCGTGTCTTGACGCCCTGGAGGTCTGCACCGGCAGCCGCATCAACTACGCCAATCACACCGTCGGCGGCTCGCGGCTGGATCTGGACCCGGAGA
>JAWOCH010000379.1:0-11575 GCA_046483865.1 Candidatus Brocadiia bacterium
GCCGGTCCTTTGGCAACTACAGGATCAGCGTCCCAGTCGCAGAACCCGCGATGAGAAGGCACGCCGCCAAGACAGCGCGGCCCTGATCCTGCGGTCTGACTTCGCGGCGCACTGTCGGCTCTATGTAGCTCTCGACAACGTCCGGTCGCGCCCCGGGCAGCGAATGGCATAACAGCAGGCAGAGCCACAGAATCAAAGCTTCCTGCCGCGGATTTAAGTCTTGACAAGGGCGTCCGTTTGGCTATAATGGGCGCTCTTTGTTGCCAGAAGGAGGCGGCGGTGCCTCCCATCGCCGCGTGGTGACACCCAGATGCGCAGCGCCCCTTCAGGGTCGCGGCTCGCCCGGCAGGATTGAACGCCGGGCGCCGGCCGGCTGCGCAAGGGATACAGAACCGTCTCAGGAGGTAGGTTGAGTGGCATCCGGAAGTCAGAAGAGCATGTCGAGGAAGAAGCGGCTGGAGGCGCGGCTGGAGATCATCCGGCGCCGCCATCAGGAACTGATCCTGCAGCCGCGCGAAGTGATCGGGGCGGACCTGGACGGGGACCTGACGGGTCCCCTCGGCGAGTTCGATGAGCCTGACGAAGTGCGCATCCTGGAAGCATCCCAGGCCGGCCAGCTTTAGCCAACCCTCCCGCCGACGGCCGGCCGACGCTCCACTGACCCGGCAGGCGCGGCGTCTCGGGCGCCGTACGGCGGCCCTTGTCCGGCGAGGACCGCCGGACCTACCCGTCCTCAACAGGCGGCGCGGCGCTCCACCTCAAGCAGACGAGCCACCAGGCTTTCCAGCCAGACGCTCTGCTCCGAGGAGCGGACGGAGGTCGTCTTCAACTCGACGTCGGCCTCCGAGAGCAGCTCGAGCTGGGCGGCGAACCAGGCGTCGGACAGGCCCCGTGCCTCCCCCGTGAGTTGGCGGGCCAGCCAGGACTGCACACCCAGCGCCTTGCGCACGTCCTTCTGGGAGGCGCCGTCCCGCACCAGGCGGGCCACCTGCCACAGGCGCCGCACCTGCGAGGCCAGCACGGCCACGATCATCTCCAGCGGCTCCCCGCGCAGCAGCAACTGCTCGCACAGAGCGATGGCTTCCCGGGCGTCCCCCGTGCTGATGGCTGAACCCAGTTTGTAGACGCTCTGCTCGCGTCCGCCTATGCCGGCCTGGCGAATGGCCTCCCGGGTGATGGTGGTGTCGGGGTGTACGTAGGCCGCCAGTTTCGCCAGTTCCGTCTCCAGGGCGGCCACGTTCGGCCCGATGGCCTCGACCAGCGCGTCAACCGCCCGGGGGGTGATGTTCCAGCCCTGCTCGCGCGCCCTGTCGCGCAGCCACGCCTTGGCCCGTCCCCACTTCAGGCGGCCGCACTGCACGATGACCGCGTTCGCCTTCAGCGCCTTCACGGCTTCCTTGGCGGCATCCGGTTCCTGCTCCCGGTCCCGCTCATCGTCCGGACGGCGGCGCCGGCGGGGTTTGAGCACCCCGAACCACAGCAGCAGCGTTCCCGTGCGGGCGGGCGCCTCGGCGTAGCGCGCAAGCGCGCCGGGGAAATCGGTCAGGAAGCCCCGCCCGTCCTCGACCACGACCACCCGCCGCCCGTCCATGCCCATGAACGGCAGCGTGCGCAGCTCGTCGAACACGGCGCTGGGCTCGGGCACGTCCTCGAAGCGGCGCACGGTGCTGCCGGGCTGATCGTCGGAGACGGCCGCCTCCAGCAGCGCG
This sequence comes from Candidatus Brocadiia bacterium, assembly GCA_046483865.1. Classification (GTDB taxonomy): domain Bacteria; phylum Planctomycetota; class Brocadiia; order SM23-32; family SM23-32; genus JAWOCH01. Next base: position 1,710 of record JAWOCH010000379.1, read on the forward strand.
GCGGTGGCGTGGGCGCGCTGCGGCTCGTCCTCGCCCAGCAGCACGTAAAGCGGCCCCAGGCCCTCCGATTCGAGGTGCCGCTCGATGTCCAGCGCCGGGACTCGGGCCATGTGCGCTTCGCTCCTCCGGGGGTCGGGCGGCAGTGTAGGCGGGGGGCCGCCCGGATGCAAGCGCTGGCCCGCCGCCCTTGCCGGCCCGGACCATTTGCCTATAATGTCCCGCCAACGGGCTGCCACGCCCACACCAGAGCAAGCCGCCGACCGGAGGACGTGTATGCCGCAGCTTGAGGACATGGGACGCGACGACCTGCTGGCTCTCCGCCGTGGAGCCCAGAGCCGTTACGAGAGGTTCAAAGCGCGCGGGCTGTCGCTGAACATGACCCGGGGCAAGCCGTGCGCGGAGCAACTGGACCTGGCCAACGACATGCTCACCTGCGTGGGCCCGGAGAACTACCGCGCCGAGGACGGCACCGACTGCCGCAACTACGGCGGCCTGCGCGGCATCCCGGAGGCGCGCCGGCTGTTCGCCGAGTACCTGGACGTGGCGCCCGACCAACTGGTCGTGACGGGCAACTCGAGCCTGGAGATGATGCACCAAGCCGTTGCGCGCGGCGTGACCCACGGCGTGCCCGGCGGCGAGCCCTGGGGAGCGCAGGACTCCGTCCGCTGGCTCTGCCCCTGCCCCGGCTACGACCGGCACTTCACCGTCTGCGAGCGGTTCGGCATCGAGATGGTCGTGTTGGACATGCTGGAGGACGGTCCGGACATGGACGCGGTCGAGGAACTGGCCGGCTCCGACGAACGGGTGAAGGGCATCTGGTGCGTGCCCCGTTACAGCAACCCAACGGGCGTGACCTACTCGGCGGACGTCGTGCAGCGGCTGGCCTCGATGCCGACGGCGGCGCCGGACTTCCGCCTCTTCTGGGACAACGCCTACGCGGTGCACCACCTGACCGACGATCCGCAGCCGCTGCCCGGCATGATGGACGCCTGCGCGGCGGCGGGCCATCCCGACAGGCCCCTGATCTTCGGCTCGACCAGCAAGGTCACCTTCGCCGGCGCGGGACTGGGCATGATGGCGGCCAGCGAGAGGAACCTGGAGTGGTTCCTGCATCACATGTCCGCCCGGACCATCGGGCCGGACAAGCTGAACCAGCTCCGGCACGTGCGCTTCCTGGGTGACATGGAGGGCATACGCCGGCACATGCGGCGTCACGCGGAGATACTCCGGCCGAAGTTCGACGCAGTCACAGGCATCCTGCGCGAGGAACTGGGCGGCAAGGGAATTGCCGAGTGGACCGAGCCGGATGGCGGCTACTTCATCAGCGTGAATGTGCCGGACGGCTGCGCGCGCCGGATCGTGCAGATGGCGGGCGAGGCCGGCGTGCGGCTGACCCCGGCCGGGGCAACGTTCCCCTACGGCGAGGATCCGCGCGATCGCAACATCCGCATTGCGCCCACCTTCCCTCCGCTGGAGGAACTGCGTCAGGCAACGGAGCTTTTGGCCGTCTGCGTGCAGCTCGTGGCCGCCGAGAAACTGCTGGGACCGCAGATGAACGCAGATGAACGCAGATGATACAGAAAGGCCAAGCCCTTGTGCCGACGATATGGCTTGTAGCCCGCCGAGGGGCCGCCCTCGGCCGGGAACGACCACAGGCGTGGGCGCCTGTGCTACATGTGGGTCCTCAGCAGAAGCCGGCTCTGTGGTTCGTAGCAGTGAAGCCGTGTCTTCTGTCGAACACGGCTGAGTCAGGAACTATCGGCGGCAGTTGCCCGGCTCCGCGCGCTTTGAGGCGTGAGCCTGGCGAACGACGGTTTTTTGCGTGATCCGGGCCAACGCCCCCGCGACTTCAGCAGAAAGACAAGAGCGATGGAAATCCAGCCGCCGCAGCGCCTGCGCAAGCTGCCGCCGTATCTGTTCGCCGATCTGCGCCGTCGCATAGCCGCCGCTCGCGAGCGCGGCGCCGAAGTCATCAGCCTGGGCATAGGCGACCCGGACATCCCCACGCCCGACCCGGTCGTGGAGGAGCTGTGCCGCGCCGTGCGGGATGAGTCCGATCCGGACCGACACCGCTACGGCTGCGACCGACCCGTCGAGGAGCTGCCGGAGGCTTTCCGCGAGTTCTACCGCCACCGGTTCGGGGTGCACCTGGCCGCGGAACAAACCTTGCCCACCATGGGCGCGAAGGATGCCATCGCCAAGTTCGCCCTGGCGGTGCTGAACCCCGGCGACCTGGCCATCGCCCCCTGCCCCGGCTATCCGACCTATAACATCGGCCACGTCTTCGCCGGTGCTGTCACATATCAAGTTCCCCTGCTGGCGGAGAATGACTTCCTGGTGGACTTCGACGCCATCCCTGCCGAGGTGCGCCGCCTGGCCAGGGTGCTCTGGCTGAACTACCCGAACAACCCCACGACGGCCACGGCGCCCCTGGAGTTCTTCGAGCGGGCCGTCGAGTTCGGGCGGGCCAACGACATCCTCATCGCCCACGACGCCGCCTATACGGAGAACACCTACGACGGCTACGAGGCGCCGAGCATCCTGCAGGTCGAGGGCGCCGAGGAGGTGGCCGTCGAGTTGTTCAGCCTCAGCAAGGCCCTGTGCATGACCGGCTGGCGGGTGGGCTGCCTGGCGGGCAACCGGTCGGCGGTGGCCGCCCTGCGCACCGTCAAGGAGAACATAGACAACGGCACGATGCGGCCGGTGCAGTTCGCCGCCGCGAAGGCGCTGGCGATGGCCGGTGAGCTGATACCGCCCATCAACGCGGTCTACCGCCGGCGGCGGGACATGGTGGTCGAGGCGCTCAACGCCGGCGGCTGGGATCTGGAGCCGCCGAAGGGCACCATCTACGTCTGGGCGCCCGTGCCGGACTCCTGCGGCGGCCAGAGCGGGGAGTTCGCCCGTCGCCTTCTGGAGGAGGCGGGCGTCGTGGTCACCCCCGGCCGGGGCTACGGCCAGTGGGGCGAGGGCTTCTTCCGCATCTCCCTGACCTACCCCGACGAGGTGATCGAGCAGGCCGTCGGCCGCATCGCCGAGGCGAGCATCTGAGCCCGGACGGCTTGCAGAAACACGGAGACACGCAGGAAAGAAGGGGGAACCACGACGACACTACGATCACAACGGGAAAACGTAACGTACTGACTGACGGCCGAGGACGCAGAGGGAACCCACAGCCGAAGGCAGTTCGGTCGGGCTGGGAACGTCCGCTTCGTTTGCTCGGCTCTACGTTGTGCTCGCAGTGCCGTAGTGGTCATTCCCGTCGTTGTCGTTCTCCGTGTCCTTCCAGCCTTCGTAGCCGAAGGCTACTTCGGCGCAGCAGGCCCGTGCCTCCGTGGTGAAGCAGCCGAGCCGGCGTAGTTGAACGGGCCTGGCGTTTCCGGTATGATTCTCCGGCCCCCACTGCGTCCGGGGGCATTCCATCTCTGCTGTGCCCACGATGCACGTGCGTTCACGGCCGGCCCTCGCGCCGCGATCCCGTCGCGGGCGGGCGCCTCTCGGCCCAACTCCCCAATGCCCTCAGGGGGACCTCGTGCCTCAGATACTGGTCGAGAACCTGGTCAAGACGTTCCGCGTTGCGGAGCGCCGCCCCGGCCTGTGGGGCGCATTCCGCGGGCTGGTGCGACGGCGCCACCGCATCGTGCGGGCGCTGGACGGCATATCGTTCGCCATCGAACCGGGAGAGGTGGTCGGCTATATCGGCCCCAACGGCGCCGGCAAGTCCACCACCGTCAAGGTGCTGTCGGGCATCCTGGTGCCGGACGGCGGCCGGGCGGAGGCCCTCGGCCACGTGCCCTGGCGCGAGCGCGCCGCCTACGTGCGCAAGATCGGGGTGGTCTTCGGCCAGCGCACCCAGCTCTGGTGGGACCTGCCGGTGGTCGAGTCGTTCGAGCTGCTGCGGGAGATATACCGCGTCGAGCCCGACCTCTACCGGCGTAACGTGGATGAGCTGACCGAGATGCTCGAACTGACCCCGCTGCTGGACACGCCGGTGCGCCAGCTCAGCCTGGGCCAGAGGATGCGCTGCGACCTGGCGGCGGCCCTGCTGCACTCCCCCGCCCTGCTCTACCTGGACGAGCCGACCATCGGCCTGGACGCGGTCAGCAAGCTGGCCGTGCGCGACTTCATACGCGAGCTGAACCGCGAGCGCGGCGTCACGGTCCTGCTGACCACTCACGACATGGACGACATCGAGGAGCTGTGCCGGCGCGTGATCGTCATCAATGAGGGGCGCATCCTGACGGACGGTACGCTGGCGGAGCTGCGCGGCAAGGTCAGCTCGGAGCGATGGCTGACGGTGGACCTGGTCGAGGAGGACGAACAGGTGCGCGACCCCGACGCCACCGTCATCCGTCACGACGGCCACCGGGTGCACCTGCGCTTCGACCCGTCCCGCGTCTCGGCCGCCGAACTGATCGCCCGCGTCACGGCCCGCCATGCGGTCAACGACCTGTTCGTGGAGAACCCGCCCATCGAGCATATCATCGCCGAACTCTACGGGAGGGCGGGGGGATGAGGTCCTACCTGGCGGTCTTGAGCGCGCGGTTCCGCACGCTGCTGCAGTACCGGGCGGCCGCGGCGGCGGGGTTCGCCACGCAGCTCTTCTGGGGGCTGATACGGGTGATGATCATGGGCGCTTTCTACCGCTCGACCACCGCCGTCCAGCCGATGACCTATCCCCAGGTGGTGACTTACGTGTGGCTGGGGCAAGCCACGCTCGCCCTGCTGCCCTGGAACGTGGACCGGGAGGTGGCCGGGCTGATCCGCTCCGGCAACGTCGCCTACGAGATGCTCCGGCCGGTGGACCTCTACTCCTACTGGTACATGCGCGCCATCGCCTGGCGGACGGCGCCGGCGGTGCTGCGCGCCCTGCCCATGATCGTGGTCGCCATGCTGTTCCTGGGCATGCAGCCCCCGCCGTCGGTCGCCAGTGGCGCCGCGTGGGCGGTGGCAACGGTGGCCGCCGTCCTGCTCAGCGCTGCCATCACCAACCTGACCTCCATCACCATGTTCTGGACCATCTCCGGGGAGGGCATCGGCATGTTGCTGCCCGCCGCCGCAACCATCTTCAGCGGGCTGATCATACCGCTGCCGCTGTTTCCGGACTGGGCGCAGCCGATCATCCGGTTCCTCCCGTTCCGGGGCCTGATGGACGTTCCGTTCCGGCTCTACATGGGCCACATCCCGCCGGGGCAGCTCTTCGGGGCGCTCGCCCATCAGTTAGGCTGGACGGCCGTGCTGGTCCTGGCCGGCCGGTGGCTGCTGGCGCGCGGGACGCGCAGACTCGTGGTGCAGGGAGGCTGACCATGCGCAAGGCGAGCCGGCTGTACCTCCGCTACATCGGCGCATCGTTCCGCTCCCAGATGCAGTATCGGGCCTCGTTCATCATGCAGTCGGTCGGGCAGTTTTTGGTCAACGTCATCGAGTTCGTGGGCATCTGGGCGCTGTTCGACCGGTTCGGCAGCCTGGAGGGCTGGAGCCTGCCGGAGGTGGCGTTGTTCTACGGGATGATCAACTGCGCGTTCGCCCTGGCCGACGCCACCTCGCGCGGCTTCGACGCCTTCCACCAGATGGTCAAGTCGGGCGGGTTCGACCGCCTGCTGCTGCGTCCCCGCAGCACGGCCCTCCAACTGGCCGGCCAGGAGCTGACGCTGCGCCGCATCGGCCGCTTCAGTCAAGGGTTCGTGGTGCTGGTCTACGCCACGGTCGCGCTGGAGGTGCAGTGGACGCCGGCGCGGGTCGGCGTGCTGGTCTTCGCCATCCTGGGCGGAGCGTGCCTGTTCTACGGGTTGCTGGTCTTGCAGGCGACGCTCGCGTTCTGGACCACCGAGACCCTCGAGATAGTCAACACGGTCACCTACGGCGGGGTGGAGACCGCGCAGTACCCGCTGACCATCTACAAGGACTGGTTCCGGCGGTTCTTCACGTTCGTAGTGCCGCTGGCCTGCGTAACCTACTTCCCCGCCCACGCCATCCTCGGCCGCCCCGAGCCCCTCGGCTCGCCGGAGTGGTTCCAGTGGACGGCCCCCGCCATCGGCGTGGTCTTCCTGCTGGTAGCGCTAAGAATCTGGCGCTTCGGCGTGAGGCACTACCGCTCCACCGGAAGCTGAGCTTGCACCATCCTTGCGGCCAATCTCCGCCCCGGATATAGTGCACATGTGAACCCGTCACGTGGCATCTGCGCCGGGGGCATTCTTTGGCTGAGCATCAGGTAGAGACTGACCTGGAGGGGGCTTCGGACCTGCTGCGCGGGGCGGCCATCCTGTTCATCGCCGCCGCCTGCGGGTGGCTGATTATGCAAATGGAGATCCTCGGCGCGCGCATCCTGGCGCCGTATTTCGGCAGCGCCGTCTACGTGGTGATGGGCAGCGTGATCGGCGTGTTCCTGCTGAGCCTGGCGGTCGGCTACACGCTGGGCGGCTGGCTGAGCCACCGGTCCGGCAGCCAGGTGACACTGGCGGTGTGCATCGGCGTGGCGGGTGCCTGGCTCTGCGGGCTGCCCTACGCCGTGCGGCCCCTGTGCGACGCCCTGCTGGACGCGGGGTTCGACATCACGTGGGGCTCACTGCTGGCGGCGTTCGGGCTGTTCGCCGTGCCGACGTGCCTGCTGGGCACGGTCAGCCCGACGGCCGTCCGCTGGCTGACGCGGGACGTAACCCGCTCGGGGTTCAACACGGGGCTGGTGTTCGGCGTCTCGACGGTGGCCAGCTTCGCCGGCTGCATCGCCACGGCGTTCTACCTGGTGCGGCTCTCGATGCGCCGGACGGTCACCGGCTCCGGCCTGGCGCTGCTGGCCCTGGCGGGGGCCATCCTGCTGCACGCCTGGCTGAGGAAGCCGCGCAACCAGGGGGCGGGAGAGATCGCATGAACCGGACGACCAAGGCGACGGTGCTGGTGGTGCTGCTGGGCGCGGCGGCGCTGGCGGCCGGCGCCTACACGGCGCGCTACGGCGACGTGGTCTACGAGCACAACTCGCTCTACCACCGTATCTTCGTCCACCGGCGCGGGTCAATAACCACGCTGCGGTTCGCCACCGGGGACCCGGGCGTCGTGCAGAGCCAGGTGGACCTGAACCGGCCGCGCCGCCACATGCTCGAGTACACCGGCATGGCCTTCTGCGGGCTGCTCTACCAGCCGGAGCCGAAGCGATTCCTCATGCTGGGCCTGGGTGGCGGGGTGATCGCCCGCGAGATGCACCACTACTTCCCCGACCTGCAGCTCGACGTGGCGGAGATAGACCCGGCCATCCCCGGCGTGGCGGAGCGGTTCTTCGGCTTCCGCACCACCGAACGGCTGGAGGTCCACGTGCGGGACGGGCGCGTGTTCATCCGCCGCCGGCTCCGCGAGGACCCCGTCCCCAAGTACGATTACATCGTGCTGGACGCCTTCCAGGGGGACTCGATTCCCTTCCACCTGATGACGCGCGAGTTCTTCGAGCAGGTCAAGGGCGTGCTGGCCGACGACGGCGTGGTCGTCGCCAACGTCATATTCACCAACCAGTTGTGCCACTCGGAGTTGAAGACAATAGTGGAGGTCTTCGGCCGGTGTCAGGTCTACGAGGCGCGCAGCTCAACGAACGCCATGCTGGTGGCGACAGGACCGGACGCGCCGGTGCTCTCGGCCGAGGAAGCCCTGCGGCGGGCCCGCAAGCTCCAGCGGGAGCACGGCTTCCCGTTCGATCTGCGCACGGTGGCGCGCAGGCTGGTGCCCGGGGCGAAGCCCAACGAAGAGGCCCGCGTGCTGACCGACGACCAGGCGCCCGTCAACTGGCTTCGCCATCAGCCGGCCGATCCGCCGGAGGCGTCGGACGAACAGACAGGCGGTTGAGCGCGTTGCCCCGCCCGGCGTTCCTGCCCCGTGTCCGGGCCACTTTCACCTATTTACCCCTTGACAAAACCGAGCGAGCGCTATAGCCTGCCATTGTTGGGTTGGCAGGCCGGCAGACGGCCTCGCCTGCTCGTGGGGGCGTCTACCGGGGGCATCATCCCTCCAGGGGTTCTTCAGAGCAAGGGGGCCACGTCATGGAGCACTTGGCAGGTGCGCAGAGACGGACGGTCGTGCTGGTGATCGCTGTTGGTATGGGCTTGCTGTGCGGGGGCGTGCACGCCGCCGAGACGGCGGAACAAGACGCCAACTGGCACGCGGATTTCACCTTCCTTTACCTCATGGAGGAGGTCAGCGGCGCCGGCGAGGACATCTTCTTCATAGACCTGGATGATGACAGCCTCCTGGATCCGGGTGAGCGCAAGATAGACACCGCAGAGGCGCTGGTGGACTGGGGCGACCCCCTGGCGGAGAGCCTGGGCGGCCGCGTGGAGATTGCCTATCTGCCGCCTGAGGAGTGCGGATGGTCAGTGGCTTACCTGGGCTACCGCGCCAAGAGGGATGAGAAGTGGGACAGCCCTGGCGAGGACATCCAGCCACGTTTCGGCCCCGACGCGGACGATGCAAGCCTGGCGGGCCTGCCGGATTTCCAGTCCGCCGGTCGGGTCGAGCTGGACCTGAAGACCGATCTGGACAGCCTGGAGGTCATGCTGCAGTCACGCGAGTGGCGCCCGGCAGAGGACGTGACGGTGCGGGGGCGAGTCGGCCCGCGCGTAGTCCTGCTGGACGATGATTTCGACATCCAGGGCTTCGACGATTTCCCGCCGAGTTCCGACGCCGACGACCGGAGCGACCTTTACGTAGACACCGACAACGACATCTTCTGCGTCCAGGCCGGGCTGGGCGGACGCTGGCAGGTTTCCGATTCCTTTGGACTGCTGGGGGATCTGAACGCCGGGCCCTACTACGCCGACATGGAACTGGACACCAGGTTCCGCGAGTTCGATGGCGACCAGGATACCTGGTCGAGCGGCGACTCTGACCACGAATGGGGCGTGCTGGCCGAGCTGCACGTCGGCGGGGAGCTGAAGATCAGGCGCAACATGCGGCTGCACCTGGGCTACTACGCCCTCTGGCTTTCTGACACCGCGCGCGCAATCAGCCAGATACTGCCCGGCCAGGGATTGGACGAAGACGCGGTTGACGTGGTCGCCTTCCCGGAGCTGCAGAAGGACGACTGCCTCTTCCACGGCGCATCCCTGGGGCTGGAGATCTGCTGGTAGGGGTTGCCTGGACGGGGGCGACGTCTTGAGGTAGCATGTCCGGCGAGCCGCCCCAGTCGCCGGACGGAGACATGCTCCAGAACACCTTCTGCCACGTGCCGGGAGTCGGGCCGAAGACCGAGCGCAAGCTCTGGGAAGCAGGGCTGCTCTCCTGGCAGCACGTCTGTGACTCCCCCGAGCTGCCCATCTCACGCTCGCGTGCCGCCAGCGTGACTCGCCACGTGGAGGAGTCCATCGCCCGGCTGGCCGGCGGAGACGCGGGCTACTTCTACGGCCTGCTGCCCTCCTCCGAGCAGTGGCGCCTGTTCCCCGAGTTCCGCGACAGCGTCGCCTACCTCGACATCGAGACCACCGGCCTCGGCGCGCCGGACGACTACATCACCACCATCGCCCTCTACGACGGGCGCGACGTGCGCTGGTACGTCCACGACGAGAACCTGGACGAGTTCGTTCGGGATGTCCAGCGCTACGACCTGATCGTGACCTACAACGGCAAGACGTTCGACGTGCCCTGGCTGCGCGACCGGCTGGGCGCCCCGATGGGACAGGCGCACATAGACCTGCGCTACGTCCTGGCCGGCCTGGGCCTGCGCGGGGGCCTGAAGGGTTGCGAGAGGCAGTTGGGCATCCAGCGGGGCGAGCTGGACGGCGTGGACGGCTTCTTCGCCGTGCTCCTGTGGCGCCACTACCTGGCCACTGCCGACCGGCGCGCTTTGGAGACGCTGCTCGCCTACAACATCGCCGACACGGTGAACCTGGAGC
>JAWOCH010000439.1:0-4073 GCA_046483865.1 Candidatus Brocadiia bacterium
ACCACCCGTTCGGCACCCGTTCGGCACCCGTTCGGCTACGCGGCGGTGAGCCTGGGCTACTTCGACACGCTGATGTCATGCTCTGCCTCCAGCACCTCCAGCGAAATGCCGGAAGACGCGCTGGCCACGGCGGCCATCAGCCCCGGGCTGGTGCGCATGGCGGTGGGCTATACAGGAACGCTGGAGCAGCGCTGGGCGCAGCTGGAGAGTGCGCTGCGGGCTACCGTGCTGTCCTGACACGGCGCAGCAAACGGACGTCACGAAAGCGAGGTAATCCGCGCCGCCTGGCCATCCATTGCCGCCATACGCCAACGAAGCGGAACGCCTACACGTCGTAGGGAATCCGGACGCCGGGATCCTCGGACGGGAAATCCTTGCCGTTGCGAGTGACCAGCAACGCGCTCTCACACTGGGCGCTGGCCCAGATGATCGCATCCGGTAATCTCATTTTGTGCAATCGGCGGATATCAACCGCACGTTCGGCAACTTTCGGATTGATTTCAACCTGCCTGAATCCACCGAGGAACTGACTAACAGCCGGTTCATCTTCGCTGGAGACGCCCACCATCACCTCCATCCACGAGATGGGGCTGATCAAAAGCTGTGTAAACCGAAGCAACTCCTCACGCGCCGCATCCACTCCGTTGAGATAGTCGATCAGGATATTGGTATCAAGGAGCGCTCTCACGAGCCCCACTCATCCCGCAGGCCGCGCTGGTAGTCCAGACCGTCCCGAGGCGCGTCACGCCAGATTCCGAAGGCCCGCTCATCCGGGCCTGGCTTACGCCGCTGCAGGTATTCCCCTACCGCCCGACGCATCAGCTCAGCGCGTGATAGACGGGTTCGCTCACTCAGTTGCTTGAGCAGCTCAATCTGATCGTCCGGTAGATCTACGATCGTTCTCACGGTAGCACTCGCCTTGATGTTTGATGACGTCATCATATGCCTTACGTGGAAAGTACGCAAATCCTCGACAATCCACACTCGCAGCGGCAGGGTCAAGATCCTGAGAGACCACATCACCACGCCTTTGCGCATAGCGCTTCGCCATCTACAGTTCTTTTCCCCTGGAAGTGCCCTGGAGCCACTCACGATCCTCTTCCAGCAGGAGCACATTCTCAGCAGTGCAGCTTTCGAGGATGGCGTCGAGGGAAAGTCCTGGCTCCCGTACAGGTCGCAGGAACAGACCGCCGCCAACGACTTCTAATTCCAGACTGTCACCGATGCTGCATTGAATCTGCTGCAACAGCGGCCTCGGGAGGCGAACAACGGCACTGCTACCCCACTTCTGGATTGTCAGCTTCATCACCCTGGCCTAATCAGTTTCTTGACACGGTCCTAAGCGCACCCTGCCCGCGTGTCAGCATTGTTGATACTTCAAAATCGATTGACAGAGTTGCGGCCAGCACAAGTTGCGGTCCACCAGAAGTCGCGCCAGTACCACCGGCCCGACCTGGGCTGGCGCAGACGCCGCAGAAACGCTCCCGTCAGCGCCGGCCCGTTTCGAACGACTCGCCACCCAGATGGCCCAGGGGCAGCGCCGTGCGGTACTGGACCTGCTTCAGCGACAACTAGTGGGCCACCGTGCCCTCAATATGCATGAATAAAGGGGATTTTGGCAGGACACGAACGCCCCGCCGATGCTATGTTGTCCGGCATTCACAACGATGCGAGGCTGACCGGGCACTAGCCCCAGTGTCAGGAGCCCGGACCATGCACAACGAGATTACCATCAGCGCCCTGCCTGAAGACCGCCGCGGCACACCCCCCGCGACCCCGACCTTCGGCGCCGCCTTTTCCGATCACATGTTTCGCCAGCGCTACAGCCCTGATCAGGGCTGGCACGACAGCGCCATCGTGTCGCTGGAGCGTATCGATCTGCACCCGGCAGCGGCGGTCCTGCACTACGGCCAGGAGATCTTCGAGGGACTGAAGGCCTACCGCCGGGCCGACGGCCGCATCAACCTGTTCCGCCCGCGCGACAACTGCCGCCGCTTCAATGCGTCGGCCCGGCGCATGGTCATGCCCACGGTCGACGAGGACCTGCACCTCGACGCCCTGCGCCGCCTGATCACCCTGGATGCGCGCTGGGTCCCGTCGACGCCGGGCAGCTCGCTTTACATCCGCCCGGCCATGATCGCCAGCAGCCCCAGGCTTGGCCTCGGCGCCAGTGCGGACTACCTGCACTTCATCATCACCAGTCCGGTCGGCCCCTATTTCAGCAGCGGCTTCGAGCCGGTCTCCGTGCTGGTGTCCGAATCGAGCCGGCGCGCAGTGCGCGGGGGCGTGGGCGAAGCAAAGACCGGCGGCAATTATGCGGCCAGCCTGAGCATGAGCGAGACCGCCGGGCAGGACGGCTACAACCAGGTCCTGTGGCTGGATGCCATCCACGGGCGCTACGTCGAGGAGGTCGGGGCCATGAACATCTGCTTCGTCTACGGCGGCAAGCACATCGTGACGCCCGCCCTGAGCGGCAGCATCCTCGCCGGGATCACGCGCGCCTCGGTGCTGGAGCTTGCGCCGGAGCTCGATCTCGAGGTCTCGGAAACCCAGATCGATATCACACAGGCTCTGGCGGATATCGACAGCGGCGCCATTACCGAAGTCTTTGGCTGCGGCACCGCGGCCGTGATCGCCCCGGTCAACCGACTGGGCTTTCGCGGCAAGGACCACGTTGTCAACGGCGGCCGCGCCGGTCCGGTGGCACGCACCCTGCTGGACACGCTCATCGGCATACAGTTCGGCACCCGCCCGGACACGCGGGGCTGGATCACGACCCTGGACGCGGAGTAAGCCATGGATTTCACGCTCTCCGAAGAACAGTTCGCGATACAGGACACCGCCCGGCGCTTCGCCAGCGAGCGTCTGGCGCCGAATGCCCGGGTCACCGCGATCTACGAGGGCAGCAGCGAGGTGCAGCGCATCATCATTGCGCGGGCGGCGGCGCAGAATGGCCTTACCGCGACCATCGTGGTGCCGCGGGGAAACGCCACCGAGAAGAACGACGCGAGGCGCGCCAGGAAGCAGCCCGCATCGCCACCTCCGAGGGCCCGTTTCTGCTGCCGCCCTTTCACCCGGCATTGGTCGCCGGGGTGGCCAGCTACGCACTGGAGCTATTCCGCGCAGCGAGCAACGTCGACATCCTGTACGTGCCGATTGGCTGCGGCTCTGGCATCTGCGGCGTGATCGCCGCCCGCGACGACGAAGTGGCAGAGGCCATGCGCCTGTACTTCCGCCACACGCACAACGTCGCGGAAGGCGCCGGTGCGACAGCGCTGGCCGGGTTGATGCATGAGCGGGAGCTACAACGCGGCAAGCGCGTGGCGGTGATTCTTTGCGGCGGGAATGTGGATACGGATGTGTTTCGGGCTGTGTTGCCTGGTGCTACGCCGACAGTGTAACGGGGCATCGGTGGCGTAGTTCTTTATTGCAGTGCCGCCCCTCAGCTCGACCAGGGAGCAGAAGCGCGCCCTCTCTGCTAGCCGAGAGCAGCTGGGCGTAGGTTGATGCATCCCCCAGCAGGCGACCGCCCTTGAGTACCTCCCCGAGAACCGGCTCGCCCGCCGTGTGCAGGTCGACGATATCGACGGGGCGACCACAGACCGCGCCGAGCCTCTGCATCAGGTCAAGCTTGAACGCCGCGCTGAGGGGCGCTTCGGCCAGCAGACCGAGGTCGATATCGCTATCGCCGTTGGCGCGGCCCGTTGCCTGCGAGCCGAAGAGCATGGCGAGGCGCAGCTCGGGATACCGCGTCAGAACCGAGAGGATGTTATTTTCGATAGCGCTCATGCTGGTCTATTGTGTTTTGGTGTCTTTTGGGGTCAGGTCCGGGACCAGGTCCCGGACCTGACCCCAACAGGCCTAGATACTGCGCTGATTCACCCGCGCCGACAAGGCCTCGGCGCCGTCGGGAAGCGGCATCCCGGTCGGGTTGTAGACGCGGGTCTCGGCGCCGAAGCGTTGCAGCAGCCGCGCTGCCTCCTCCACTGCCAGTCGGCTGAAGGAGCGCTCGCGCAGGGACCCATAGAGGAGCAGGATGCGCGGCGGGTGGCTTGAGGGGCTACGAAGGTCGA
>JAWOCH010000440.1:0-17526 GCA_046483865.1 Candidatus Brocadiia bacterium
CTCACGTGATCAAACCGGCGCCGCCGGGTCGCGCAGGCCGGCCTCCTCGAAGCCCTTGCGTCTCAGCCGACAGCTATCGCACCTTCCGCAGGGCAGCCCCTTCGGGCTCGGATCGTAGCAGCTCAGCGTCAGCCCGTAGTCCACGCCCAGCTCCGTCCCCGTGCGGATGATCTCGCCCTTGCTCATGTGCAGCAACGGGGCGCGTATCTGGACCGGGCGCCCCTCGAGCGCCTGTCGCGTGGCCACCCGCGCCAGCCGGCGAAACTCCTCGATGAACTCCGGCCGGCAGTCGGGATAGCCGCTGTAGTCCACAGCGTTCACGCCCACGTACAGCGCCTGCGCCCCGAGCACCTCCGCGTAAGCCAGCCCCACGGCCAGGAAGATGGTATTGCGGGCGGGCACGTAGGTGGGCGGGATGCCACCCTCCGCCTGCCCGTCCCTGGGCACGGCAAGGGAGTCGTCGGTCAGCACCGAGCCGCCGATCTGGTCCAGCGGCACGTCAAAGACGTAGTGCGCGGCCGCACCGAGGGCATCGGCCACGCGCCTGGCGGCCTCCAGCTCCGCCGCGTGCCGCTGGCCGTAGCGGAAGCTGAGGGCATGGCATTCGAACCCCTCCCGTCGGGCCAGGGCCAGCGTGGTGGCCGAGTCAACCCCGCCGCTGAGCAGCACCAGCGCACGCCCGGCCGTCTCGCTCTCGTCCGCCAAAGGCGCTGCCCCCCGCTCCAGTGTGCGTGAGAAGTCGGTCCTTCGAGCCCAGCGCATTATAGGAGGGCCCGCCCGGGCGCGCAACGGGTCGGTCGCACGGCCAGGGACATTCCGTTGTCCGACCAAAACGCTCCGAACTGCCAGCTTCAAGCCCCAGAAGCGGATTGGGATCATGTAGCACGGCCGCCCTCGGCCGTGTTGCTTTCTTCAGCCCCAGCCGACGGCGGCCTTTCGGCGGGCTCAAGGCCCTGAGCGGAGTCGCAGGGCCGGGCCGCATGTTGACGTACGCCGCGCCGGACCCACGCTACATGCCGGCGGCCTTCGAACAGCCCTGTCGCACGGCCGCCCCGCCGGCCTTGCGGAAAGAGCGGCTAAGGCGTATAAACGCCCAACGTGGAAGCGCGCCTGGCTGGAGGCTACCGATGAAGAAAGCCCTGATCACCGGCATCACCGGACAGGACGGATCATACCTGGCGGAACTGCTCCTGGAGAAAGACTACGAGGTCCACGGCATCATCCGACGTGCGTCGGTCTTCAACACCGAGCGCATAGACCACATCTATCAGGATCCGCACGTCGAGGATCGCCGGCTCTACCTGTACTACGGCGACATGGTGGACGGCAGCAACATAGCGCGCCTGGTGGAGAAGATCGCCCCGGACGAGATATACAACCTGGCCGCCCAGAGCCACGTGGCCGTCTCCTTCGAGCAGCCCGTCTACACGGCCGACACCGACGCCCTGGGCACGCTGCGCCTGCTGGAGGCCGTGCGCGAGGCCCGCGTGGACACGCGCATATACCAGGCATCCAGCAGCGAGATGTTCGGCAAGGTCCAGGAGGTTCCCCAGACCGAGCAGACCCCCTTCCACCCGCGCAGCCCCTACGCGGTGGCCAAGCTGTTCGCCCACTGGATCACCGTCAACTACCGGGAAGCGTACGGCCTCTACGCATGCAGCGGCATCCTGTTCAACCACGAATCCCCGCGCCGCGGCAAGCGCTTCCTCAGCCGCAAGGTCAGCAGGGCCGTGGCGCGCATCAGAGCAGGACTGCAGGACAAGGTCTACCTGGGCAATCTGAACGCGCGCAGGGACTACGGCTACGCACCCGAGTACGTCGAGGCCATGTGGCTCATGCTGAACCGCGACGAACCGGACGACTTCGTCATCGCCACCGGGCAGGCCCCGACGATCCGCGAGTTCACCGAGCTGGCATTCGCCATCGGCGGGTTCGACCTGCGGTGGGAGGGCGAGGGCGAGGACGAGGTGGGCATTGACGTCAACACCGGTAGAGCCCTGGTCGAGGTGGACCCCCGCTACTTCCGCCCCGCCGAGGTGGATCTGCTCATCGGGGATGCCTCCAAAGCCAGGAGACTGCTGGGCTGGAAACCGAAGACCGACTTCGAGGAACTGGCGCGCATCATGGTCGAGGCAGACATCGAAGCGCTCTCCCGGGACGAGTAGACGGCACAACGGGCATCCGATACCTGCGGACGCGATGGACTTCTGGCAAAACAAAAGGGTGACGGTCACCGGCGGGGCCGGCTTCCTGGGCTCCTTCGTGGTGGAGCTGCTGGAGCAGAGGAACCCCGCGGACATCTTCGTGCCACGCAGCGAGCAGTACGACCTGCGCGAAGAGGAGGCCGTCCTGCGGATGTACCGAGATGGCCGGCCCGACGTCGTGATCCATCTGGCCGCCGCGGTCGGCGGCATCGGGAAGAACCAGCGCAACCCGGGGCGGCTTTTCTATGACAACGCCATCATGGGCATCCAGTTGATCGAACAGGCCCGGCGTCACGACGTGGCCAAGCTCGTCACCACGGGCACCGTGTGCGCCTATCCCAAGTTCACGCCCGTGCCGTTCCGCGAGGAGGACCTTTGGGACGGGTACCCGGAGGAGACGAACGCGCCCTACGGGCTGGCCAAGAAGATGCTCCTGGTCCAGTCGCAGGCATACCGCGAGCAGTACGGCCTGAACGCCGTTTTTTTGCTTCCGGCAAACCTGTATGGGCCGCGAGACAACTTCGATCTGGAAAGCTCACACGTCATCCCCGCCATAATCCGTAAGTGCATCGAAGCCCAGAAACGGGGTGAAGAAACCTTGACGGCCTGGGGCACCGGGCGACCCACGCGCGAGTTCCTCTACGTGGAGGACGCGGCCCGCGGGATTCTCATGGCGGCGGAGCGGTACGACGAACCCGAGCCGGTGAACCTGGGGACCGGTTCGGAGATATCCATCAAGGACCTGGTTGAGCTGATCGCTGAACTGACGGGGTTTGAGGGGGATGTCGTCTGGGACGCCAGTCGGCCCGACGGCCAGCCGCGGCGCAAGCTGGATACCTCGCGAGCGAAGCGGGCGTTCGGTTTCGAAGCGCAGACCGAACTGCGAGAGGGGCTCCAGAGGACCATACAGTGGTGCCGGCAGCAGTGCCCCTGGGCGCAGTAGCCTCGCGGCCGCAGGGTCATTCAAAAGTCGTCAGCAGCGCACGTTCCCCCGGCCCAGAACCCGCACAGTGTGTAGCCCAGCCGCCCTCGGCTGGGGGCAGAAGACGGATCACGGCCGAGGGCGGCCGTGCCACATAGGCCAGGTCCCTTCTCGGCCAGCAACTCGGCAGTTCAGGTCGGTTCAGTCAGAGAATTGAATGATCCTGCGCGTAGCCGCGCTCGTGTTGACAAGGCGTTGTGCCTTGTGCCAGAATACCCCGTCCGCGATGCCGCCCGCTTTCAGGAGCCTGTCCCCCGGTCTGACCGGGAGTGCTGAATGCCGCCCAAGCGCAGCACTGAGCCGTTCACCACGCTGGCCCTGGTGGGTTGGCTCGGGTTTGTCATGGCGGCTTCGGTCATCGCTGGCTTCCTGCTGGGGCTGTTCCTGGACCGGTTGCTGGGGACGGGGCCGTTCCTGACCGTCGCGCTCCTGCTGGTCGGCATCGGCGGCGGAATGTTGGCCGTCTACCGCGTGGCGATGAAAACGATGGAAACCGAATCGGACGAGAAACAGGCAAACGACTTCTCCCGCCGGGAACCGGAGCAGTGACTGCGCGCGAAAATCGGGATGGCCTGGGGCTGTTCTGGGCGCGCAGTTCGCGCCTGGCCCAGGTGTTGCTGCTGGCCGGAGCGGCGGTGCTGTATGCATTCTGGGGACGCGCGGCCGCCCTGGGGCTGTTGTTCGGCGGCATCGTGAGCATACTGCGCTTCTGGTGGCGCTACGTTGCACTGCGGCGGGGTGCGCCCGCACGTGCGTTCGTGCAACGACGCCTGCTTGCCTACGCCCTCACGGGCGCAGCCCTGGCCGCCGCTTTCTGGCTGGACCACCTGCTGGAACCGTGGGCTACCGTGGCCGGGCTGTTCGCCATGAACGCGTCCGTGTTGGCCACGGAACTGCTGTGGTACGGCGCTCCGGGCAGCCGGGAACGCACAACCAGTCGCTCGGCAGGAGAGAACTGAGCCGATGGACATCATACCGAGCGCACCGGTCAGGATATGGGGCGCGCCCTTCGAGGGATTCAACGTGGCGACCCTCTACAACTCCTGGCTGGTGATGGCCGTCATCATCGTGCTCTCCTACCTGGCGGTGCGCCGGCTGGAGGAAGTGCCCGGCCGGCTGCAGGCGGCCTTCGAGATGCTGGCCGAGTTCTTCGACGATATCTGTGACAACACGCTCGGCGAAGAGCACGGGCGCAAGTACATGCCGTTCATCGCCACGCTGTTCGTTTTCGTGCTGCTGTCGAACGTCATCGGCACCATCCCGAACTTTCTGGCGTGGGCGGGCTGGCCGGGTTTCTACGCTCCTACCCAGGACCTGAACACGCCGTTGGGGCTGGCCCTGATCGTGCTGTTCGTCGTGCACATCAGCGGCATCCGCGTGCAGGGATTCCGCGGATGGCTTTGGGGCTTCTACGAGCCGAGCTTCCCCGGAGACCGGACCATCACCCGCATCCTGGGCGGGGCCATGCTGGCCGGCGGCGTGCTGCTGAACTACGTGTTCATCAAGAGCTACCTGAGCGCCGTGGGCGAGATGGGCCTGGGCCAGAGCATCGGCGTGGGCCTGCTGCTGGCGGCGTTTGTGGCCAATAGCGTCCTGGTGACCGTATTCGCGTTTCAGCTCGGGCGGGTTCCGAACGTGCCGATGGCGCCACTGAACTTCGTGGGCGAGATTGGCAAGGCCATCTCGCATCCGTTCCGTCTGTTCGGCAACATCTTCGGCGGGTTTGTCATCCTGACCGTCGTCTCGCACCTGATACTGCACATCGGCCTGCCGCCGTTCCTGAGCGCGTTTTTTGGCCTGTTCATCGGACTTGTGCACGCGTTCGTCTTCGCCATGCTGGCGCTGGCGTACACCGCGGTGCAAATCAGAGACTGAAGGAACCGCAGATAAACGCAGATGAACACAGATGAACTCAACAAACTGACCGAGAAGGTCATCGGCTGTGCGTACGCCGTTTCGAACGGTCTGGGCTGCGGGTTCCTGGAGAGAGTATACGAAAACGCCCTGACCCACGAGCTGCGCAAAGCGGGCCTGAACGTACAGCGGCAGCACCCCATCCGGATCCACTACGACGGAGAGCTTGTGGGCGAGTACGCAGCAGACCTGCTCGTTGAAGACTGCCTCCTTGTGGAGTTGAAGGCCGTCAGGGAGCTCGACGACGTGCACATGGCACAGTGTCTGAACTACCTGAGCGCGACAGGGCTGAGTCTCTGCCTGTTGCTGAACTTTGGGAAGCCGAGAGTTCAGGTGAAGCGCGTTCTTCACCATTGATAATCTGCCGTTATCTGCGTTCATCTGTGGTTGCTTTTGTTGGGAGTGTATTGTGGCCGCTGGCTCGATAGAGATGCTGCTCCAGGGGGTTGACTGGCAACCCCTGATGGAGACCGGCCAGTATCTGGCTGCCGGGCTGGCGATGGGCCTCGGAGCCATCGGCGCGGGCGTGGGCGAGGGCTACAACGCCGGAGAGGCGGTGGACAACATCAGCCGCCAGCCCGCGGCAGCCGGCGATCTGGCCCGCACGATGCTGGTCGGCCAGGCTATCGCCGAGACCAGCGGCATCTTCGCACTGGTGATGGCCTTCGTTCTGCTGTTCACCCAGCCCGCGCCCTGCCTGGAGGCGGTTGGCGCGTACCTGGGCGCCGGGCTGGCGATGGGCCTGGGCGCGATTGGATCCGGAGTGGGGGCCGGCGTGGCCGGCGCGCGGGCGGCCTCCAGCATAGGGCGCAACCCCCAATCGCGCGGAAACGTCACTATAACCATGCTGCTGGGCCAGGCACTGGCCACCAGCCCGGCCGTGTTCGCCCTGGTGGTATCGGTGATACTGGCCTTCGCCCAGCAGTTTCAGAAATACACGGGCAACGAGATGGTCGTGGCTGTCAGTGCTCTGTCGGCGGGCCTGTGCATCGGCGCGGGAGCGATCGGGCCGGGGTTTGGCACAGGGCTGGCAGCCGGTGGTGCGTGCGACTCCGTCGGGCGCCTGCCGGAGGCCAACACGCCCATCACGCGCATCATGCTGGTCGGCGGAGCAGTCAGTCAGTCCACCAGCATCTATGCGTTCGTCATCGCCTTCATTCTGATCTTTTTCATCTGAGAGACCGCTTGGGAGCCTGTTGAACAAGGGGTAGGTCCGGCGTCCCCCCCCGGACAAGGCGCGGGGGCGGACCGCTGCTCCAGCAGGCTGTCAGGCCTGGGCTTTGAGAAAGGAGCGGAACTGATGGAGGAAGCCATTATCAAGGCAGCGGCCCTGCTGGGCGCCGGCCTGGCCATGGGCTTCGGGGCCATCGGCCCCGGCATCGGCGAGGGCTACGCCGCGGGCAGGGCCTGCGAGGGTGTCTCCAAGCGCCCCGAGGAAGCCCCCCTGCTGACCAGAACCATGCTCATCGGGCAGGCAGTGAGCGAGTCCACCGGCATCTACTCGCTGGTCATCGCGCTGCTGCTGATCTTCCTGTTCGGACGCTGAACCGGTGAGAGGCACTGGCCTTTCCACGCGGACCGGAGTGAAGGGCATGGAACGCACCTGCGCAGTGGAATCGCGCACGCGGCAGGCTGCTCGCATTGCGGGTAGCTCCGGCGTCTCGCCGGAGCTTGCGTGGCGGGGACGCCGCGCCTACCCGAGGGGGGTCATCAGCCTCCCTCGGCGCCCCGGACCAAACTGACCTCAACCCGAGCACCACCAATGAAGAAGGGCGCCAAGACAGGGCTGGTGATCATCGCAGTGCTCTACGCCGTCACAGTGGGCACCATGGTGGCCAACTTTGTGATGGAAGCGGAGCCGCTCTACCCCGAGGGAGTGGTCGAGGACATCCAGCAGAGCCTGAACGAGGTGCGGGAGCGGGCCCACGCCACCGACCCGGAGCACATCCGCGAGACCGAACTGAGCGACAAAGAGGTGCGTCCGCTCCTGGACATGCTGATCAGGAAGGGCTCGATCATCAACATCAACTACACCCTGATCATGCAGTGCCTGAACTTCGGCATCCTGTTGATGATCCTCTATGGGTTTCTTTGGGATCCACTGTTGTCGTTCCTGGACAAGCGGCGTCAGACAGTGCGCGCCCGACTGGAGGAGGCGGCCGAGAGCCGGGATCGGGCACAAGAGCTGGTCAAGCAGCGGCAGCAGGAACTGGCCGACCTGCGCGCCGAGCGCGGCGACATCATCGAGAAAGCCCGTGCCACGGCCGAACAGCAGCGCGAGGACATCGTCGAACGCGCCCAGCGCGAGGCGACCTTGACCGAGCAGCAGACGCGCGAGCGGCTCCAGGAGGAATTCCGCCGCGCTCGGCTGGCCCTCCGCGAGGAAGTGGCCGACATCAGCACGCAGGTGGCCGCCCGGCTACTCGAGCGGGAGATACGGCCGGACGACCACCAGAGGATCATCGAGGATATGGTGGAGGAAATGGACCTGGAGTCCGAGGAGCAGGAATGAAGGGCACCGTGCTGAGCCGCCGATATGCGGAGGCCCTGGCCGACGTGGGCGAGGAGGAGGGCCTGCTGGAGCGGGTCCGCCAGGAGTTGAACTCGGTGGCGGAAGCGTTCCGGACGAGTCCCGAGTTCCGCGTGTTTGCCCGGGCCGCACACCTGAGCCGGGCCGAGAAGCAGCAGGTAGCCCGGAATCTGGCCGAACGCCTGGGGCTCTGCCCTCCAGTGCGACGGCTGCTGATCTATCTGGTGGAGAAGAAGCGGCTGCCGATCCTGGTTGACCTGGCGGCCAGCTACGCCGAAGAGGCCGACAGGCGCCTCGGCATGGCCGACGCCCTGCTGACCACAGCCGCCCCTCTGACCGAAAAGCAGCGCCAGCGCATCGTCGGCCGCCTGGAGACAATCACGGGCAAGCAGATACGACTCGCCGAGCAGCAGGACGAGTCCATCATCGCGGGCTTCCAGGTGCATCTGGACGGCCTGTTCTTCGACGGAAGCCTGCGCGGACAGTTGAATCAAATCAGGGAGACCATCGCTCATGGCGGATGAAGCCTCCATACGACCCGAGGAAGTCAGCTCCGTCATCCGGGAGGCGCTGGCGAGCGAGGAGCGCAGAACCGACTTCGAGAGCGTCGGCACGGTGCTGGAAGTGGGCGACGGCATCGCCCGCGTCTACGGGCTCAGCGAGTGCCGGTCCATGGAGCTGGTCGAGTTGCCCAACGAAGTGCTCGGTATCGCGATGAACCTGGAGGAGGACAACATCGGCTGCGTGCTGATGGGCGACGACGAGTTGGTCCAGGAAGGCGACCGTGTCGAGCGCACCGGCCGGATAGCCAGCGTGCCGGTGGGCGAGGAGCTGTTGGGACGCGTGCTGGATCCCACCGGCCGGCCGTTGGACGGGCGCGGCCCCCTGGAGGTGGAGACCTACCGCGCGGTCGAACGCGTGGCTCCGGGCATCGTCAAGCGCCAGCCGGTCAAAGAGCCACTCCACACCGGCTACAAGATAGTGGACGCCCTCACGCCAATCGGCCGGGGCCAGCGGGAGCTGATAGTCGGCGACCGCCAGACCGGCAAGACCGCCCTGGTCGTGGACGCCGTCATCAGCCAGCGGGACTCCGACGTCGTCTGCATCTACGTGGCCATCGGCCAGAAGATGGCCTCCATCGCCCGCACCGTCGAGGTGTTCCAGCAAGAGGGAGTAATGGACAAGACGGTGGTCATCGCCGCGCCGGCCGCCTCCCCCGCCGCCCAGTGGTATCTGGCCCCCTATGCGGGCTGCGCCGTGGGCGAGGCGTACATGGAGCGCGGCGCGCACGCGCTGGTGGTCTACGACGACCTGTCCAAGCACGCCGAGGCATACCGAGAACTCAGCCTGCTGCTGCGCCGTCCGCCGGGGCGGGAGGCATATCCGGGGGACATCTTCTACCTGCACAGTCGCCTGCTGGAGCGTGCGATGAAGTCCAGCGACGGCAAGCTGTGCCCCGAGTGCGGCAAGCTCACCCCCCTGCCGCCGGCCGAGGAGGACATCGAGGACCTGGAGCCGGCCAGGGTCTGCGGACACTGCGGCTCAGACATCAGCGACCAGGAAGTGGCAGACGGCGGCTCCCTGACCGCTCTGCCCATTGTGGAGACCAAGGCGGGCGACATATCAACCTACATACCCACGAACTTGATCTCCATCACCGACGGCCAGATATTCCTGGAGACCGACCTGTTCCACAAGATGGTCCGCCCGGCGATGAACGTGGGCACCAGCGTCTCGCGCGTGGGCAGCGCAGCGCAGATACCCGCCATGAAGTCGGTCGCCGGAGAGTTGAAGCTGTCCCTGGCCCAATACCGGGGAATGGCGGCGTTCGCGGAATTCGGCACCGAGTTGGACGAGGCCACCCAGCGGCAACTGGCCCGCGGTGAGCGGCTGACCGAACTGCTCAAACAGGACCAATACCAGCCCATGCCCGTCCAATACCAGGTCATCAGCGTCTACCTGGGCGTCGAAGAACACCTGAGCGACATAGACGTCAGCGACGTGGCCCGGTTCGAGGAGGAGTTCCACGCCTTCATACGCAACGAGCACCCGGACATACCCGAGCGCATAGCGGAGACCGGGAAGCTGGACGAGGAGACGCAGCAGAAGCTGGAAGCGGCCATCGAGGAGTTTAAGAGGACCTTCGTGCCCGGCGAACAGGGCGTCACCACCGCAGAGACGCAGGAGGAGACGACCGAAGAAGCCGAAAGCGAAGGCTGAAGACCACGGAGACACGGAGAACACGGAGAACGGCAACCTGCTGGTCACAACGACAAGACGTTCACGTGCCTGTGGCAGAAGCACAACGGACGACCGTTCCCGAACAACAGGGATGCACAGGATGGACGGCCTACAGACAGCATCAGCGATCCGAACTCGGTCCGTGCATCCTGTCTATCCTGTTCATCTCTGCTATGTCGCCTTTCCTTGTGGTCATCCCGGTCTCAATCTTCCTCCGTGTCCTCCGTGCCTCGGTGGTGAGAAGAACCGTACCGCAGTAGTCTGAGGTGGGCTACATGCCTTCGTTCCGAGAAATCAAGAGCCGCGTCGGCGGGGTGCGGAACATCCAGCAGATCACCCGCGCCATGAAAATGGTGGCGGCGGCGCGGCTGCGGCGCTCCGAGGACGCCATCCGCTCACTGCGCCCCTACTCGTCGCGGCTGGACCACATGTGCGCCCGGTTCCTCCACGGGGCGATCGGCACCGAGCACCCGTTCTTCCAAGAGCGCGAGGTGCGCTCGGTCGGCGTGCTGAGCATTGCCAGCGACCGGGGCCTGTGCGGCGCCTACAACAATCGCGTGGTGGAGGCAACCACGCGCCTGCTGGCCGAACGTCCCGGCGTCGAGTCCCGCACCATTGCCGTCGGCACACGCGGGATGATCGGCCTGCGACGGGCCGGGCTCCAGTTGCACGACACCTTCGAGGACGTGTTCAACCCCGTCCACTACATCACTGCACAGGAGATACGGCAGGAGTTCACGGACCTGTTCCTGCGGGAGGAGGTGGACGAGGTGCAGGTTGTGTTCACCGAGTTCTTCAGCCCATTGCGTCAGCAGGTGGTCACGCGCCGGCTGATGCCCTGCCCCCCGCAGGTGCACAGGCGGGAGATCCGCGAGCATCACACGCGCAAGTTGCCCGCAGGGATGCACGCAGAGCCGGAGAGCATCGAGCGCGCCGAGAAGCTGGTCTACCTCTACGAACCGGACTACGGGACCATCTGCGACCGGCTGATAGAGCACAACCTGAGCGTGCAGATCTACCGCGCCCTGCTGGAGGCCCAGGCCAGCGAGCACGGCGCCCGCATGGTGGCCATGGACAACGCCACCGAGAACGCCGAGGAGATGATAGAGCACCTTACGCTGCAGATGAACCGCCTGCGACAGGAGAGCATCACGCGCGAGATACTCGACGTGGTGGGCGGCGCCGAAGCCATGAAATAGAGACCCGTTGAAGAATGTAGCTCAGCCGCCCCCGGCTGAGGATCCACTTACGGGGTGAGCACATGCCCGACGAAGGAAAGATCATCCAGGTTATCGGTCCGGTGGTGGACATCGAGTTCCCCCCACAGGAGCTGCCCTCGCTCCACAACGCCGTCCACATCGAGAGGCAGGACGGCCCGAC
Organism: Candidatus Brocadiia bacterium; assembly: GCA_046483865.1. Taxonomy (GTDB): domain Bacteria; phylum Planctomycetota; class Brocadiia; order SM23-32; family SM23-32; genus JAWOCH01. The sequence goes on from JAWOCH010000440.1 coordinate 11,252, forward strand.
CCTGACCCTCGAGGTCGCCCAGCATCTGGGGGACAACGTGGTCCGCTGCGTCGCCATGGCCCCCACCGAGGGGCTGACCAGAGGCCAGGCCGCCTCCGACGCCGGCCGGCCCATCACCGTGCCCGTCGGCGAGGCCACGCTGGGGCGCATCATGGACGTGGCCGGCAACCCCATTGACCAGCTCGGTCCCATCGAGGCCGAACAGCACTGGCCCATCCACCGGAACGCTCCGCGTCTGGAGGACCAGTCGGTCGAAACGACGCTGTTCGAGACCGGGCTGAAAGTCATTGACTTCCTGATACCCTTCCCAAAGGGAGGGAAGATCGGTGCCATCGGCGGCGCCGGCTGCGGCAAGACGGTCATCCAGCGGGAGCTGATCCGCAACATCGCCATCGAACACGGCGGCCGCAGCGTGTTCAGCGGCGTGGGCGAACGCACGCGCGAGGGCAACGAGCTGTGGCTGGAGATGAAGGAAAGCGGCGTGCTCGACAAGTGCGCGCTCATCTACGGCCAGATGAACGAGCCCCCCGGCGCCCGCTTCCGCGTGGGGCTGGCGGCCCTGTCGGTGGCGGAGTACTTCCGCGACGAGATGGGCGGGGACGTGCTGCACTTCGTGGACAACATATTCCGCTTCGTGCAGGCCGGCAGCGAGGTCAGCGCACTGCTGGGCCGTCTGCCCTCGGCCGTCGGCTACCAGCCGACCCTGGCCACCGAGATGGGCGAGCTGCAGGAGCGCATCACCAGCACCAAGAGCGGCTCGATCACCAGCGTGCAGGCCATCTACGTGCCCGCCGACGACTTCACCGATCCGGCCCCGGCCGCCACCTACGCCCACCTGGACGCCACCGTGTTCTTGACCCGCGAGCTGGCCAGCCAGGGGCTCTACCCGGCTGTTGACCCGCTGATGTCCACCTCGCGCGTTCTCGAACCCCGCGTGGTCGGTCGGGAGCACTACCAGATCGCCCAGGAGACCAAGCGCATCCTCCAGCGGTTCAAGGACCTGCAGGACATCATCGCCATCCTGGGCATGGAGGAGCTGAGCGAGGAGGACCAGGTGGTGGTGCGGCGCGCGCGGCGTATACGCAACTTCCTGTCCCAGCCGTTCTTCGTCGCCGAGCAATTCACCGGGCGCTCGGGCGTGTACGTGAGCCGAGAGGACGCCGTGGCCGGCTTCAAAGCCATACTGGCCGGCGAGGGCGACGAGCTGCCCGAGCAGGCGTTCTACATGGTCGGCACGTTCGAGGATGCCGAGAAGAAAGCCGAGGAGCTTTGACACATGTGCCGGCGGCCACGCGAAAGCCTGGCCCTCCAGGTCCCGCCGCTGGAGGGACGCGCTTCTGCGCGTCCGCTGTGCGCGATCTGCGCATCCGCTGTGCGCGGCGGCCCGAGTGAATCTGTCCGCCAGTTGGTAGGAACTTCTGAATGCAAGTGAAAGTCATCACACCGGAGCGAACCGTGCTGGAGCAGGACGACGTCGAGCACGTGCTGCTGCCGGCGGACAACGGCGAGGTGGGCATCCTGCCCCGCCACAACGCCATGGTGTGCACCATCAAGGTGGGGCGCATTCGCGTGGACACAAACGGGGAGTCTGTGCGCCTGGCCACAAGCGGGGGATTCGCCGAGGTGCTCGAGGATACGGTGACCATCCTGGCGGACACGGCCGAGCAGGCGGAAGAGATAGACGTGGAGCGCGCCCGAGCGGCCCGCCGTCGCGCCGAGGAGCGCCTCCGGAAGCGGGCGGAGGAGATAGACATGGCACGTGCACGGACCGCCCTGTCCCGCGCGCTGAACCGTCTCCACGTCGCCGGGGCGCAGTAGCCCGCCCTCAGTCCAGCACAAGGCTCTCCGATGGCTCCCCCGCCCTGCCCCACCAGTCCACGGCGCGGACGCTGTACTCGCCCGTGGCCGCCCCGGGCCGCGCGTCCATCCAGGCGGTGAAGATGAGGTCGGGGCGGTTGATGCGCTCGCCGTTGTGCAGCACTTCGTAGGTGCGCACGGCGCGCGATCCGATATCCTGCCACCGCAGCATCACCTGCTGCTCGCCGTGCTGTCCGGCGTAGTGCTCCGCGCGGAGGCGCTCGACCCGGCCGGGCGCGGCATCCGGCTTCGGCGTCAACAGCACCAGGCTGACGGCCGGAAGCGGCAGCTCGAACTCCAGTTCCAGCCGTCCATCCGTCGGGTCCACCTGCCGTACGGGTTCGAGGAGCGGCGTCTCCTGGCATTCCTGCAACGCGCCGAACTGCTCGTCCGACAGGTCGTAGCGCGCGCCGGACTCCTCCCACCGGCTGTAGGGGTCGCCGTGGCCCTCGTCCAGCCGGTAGTGCGCCAGGACGGCATCCCCGACCGGCAGGCCCTCGAGCGCCAACCGCACCCGCTCGGCGCCGGAAGCAATGATGCTGTCGCTGCTGTGATAGAGCAGGACCGCGACCTGGCCGCCTTCCCCAACCGTGGCCAGTGCGCCCAGGTCGGTGGGTCCGGAACTCGTACGAACCTCGACCCGCCGCTCACCCAGCATGGCGAGGAGGGCCATCAAGCTCAGGATGGGCTTCTTGACCAACCAGAACCGGTCGCCCTCGCCGAACCGGGCCACCAGCGTACGGTTGCCCCACGTGCCCAGGAAGCCGTTGTCGTTGCTCAGCAGGCAGTAGTCCACGCCCATCCCGTCGGCCAGCTCGCGCATGTGCTGGTGGATCATCTTCGCGGCTATCGCGGCGTAGTACGGCCGCGCACGCCAGGTGTGGACATGGCCCCAGCCCGTCTGCGGGTCGCACTCGTTGTTCATGAACGGCACGTCGGCCAGGCCGGGATGCTCGCGGCGGATATGTTCGATGATGCGCGCCTCGCGGCGGCAGATTCCGAGGCTGTCCGGGGTCAGGTCCTCGTCGCACGATTTGACGCCCTTCTCGTGCACCGAGATGAAGTCCAGCGGCACGCCGGCCGCCCCGGTCAGGCTGCTGATGCCCTCGTCGCAGTGGGCCACGAACCGCCTGAACAGCTCCGAGAGCGTCCGACAGCTTCCCGGCCCGCCCAGGCGCAGGCGCGGCTCGGCGTCGGCCAGCCCGGCGGCGCAGGCGTCGTAGTAGCGCAGGAACGGCTCCGGGTCGTCCGCCCACTGCCTCCAGCCAAACCCGATGTCCGGCTCGTTCCAGGACTCGAAATACCAGCTCCGCACCTCCTGCCGTCCGTAGCGAGCGATCAGGTGCCCCGCCAGATCGCAGACCATCCGGCGCCATGCCGCCAGTTGGGCCTCATCGGTGAAGTCGCTGAAGGCGCCGCCGGGGTTGCCCATCAACTCGAAGAACGGCTTCAGGCCGTTGCGGGTCAGCACGTCCAGTCCGGCGTCCAGCTTCGACCAGTTGTAGCGGGCGCCGTCCCGTCCGACATCCCTGCCCCCGATCAGGTCGAGCAGGTAATGGATGCGCACGAACTGGATGCCCGCCTGTGGCACCGAGCCTGCGCAGGCCAGCGCCGCCTGCATGTCGTCGTCCAGCAGCCACTTCGCCGGCGTGAATCCCGTGCTGCGCCAGAAGTGCTCCAGCTCGCCGATCTCACTGCCCAGGTCCACCGCGATGTCCATGTCGCCACCTTTCGGGCTGAACGGTTCCGTCACCAGACCGATGGGAGTTCCCACGCGTCCAGCCTTCGTAGCGTTGCGCCCCGCCCCGTCAGGCGCACGCCCAGGCTTTCCGGACCGGGGTAGATGCGATGGGAAAGCACGACGCGGCCGTCGCCGCCGAACACCTCCACGCTCGACCGATCCACGAACACGTGCAGCCGCAGCAATCCGTCCGCCGGCAAAGGCAGCGGGGCTTCCCCAAGGCCGCCGTCCACACGGCCCGATGCGCCGGCGTCCACGCGCAGAACGCCTTCCTCGGCGTTGTATATGATCCCTGTACTCTCGTCTCCCGCGGGGTTGCAGCGCACGCACAGGCCGCACTCCGCCCCCTGGCCGAGGGCGAACTCCGCCAGCAGTTCCAGGGAGTCGCCGGCGATGCCCGGCAGCGGCACCTCACCGTCCAGCTCCATCTGATCAACCCGCCGGTGCTCGCCGCGCAGGACAGCCACCTCGGGGACGGGCCGGAAGCGCACGCCACCCTCGGGCCCCGCCTCGACCAGTCGAGGCAGCGTCTGGGCGCCCTCCCAGCCGTACGCCTTCGTGGGCCTCTCCTCCCAGGAGGCCGTCATCCAGCCGAACATGATGCGCCGGCCCCGTTCGTCCCGAAACGTCTGGGGCGCGTAGAACGCCGGTCCGTAGTCCACGTCGCGCTGCCGGTCGGCGGCGAAACGGCCCGCCCCGTAGCCCATCTCGCCGACCTGATAGACGGCCTTGCGCCGCTCCACGCCGATGGGCGAGAAGACCAGCACGTGCCCATCGCCGAGCGGGAACAAGTCCGGGCATTCCCACATGCTGCCCTGGGAGCCGTCGCTCTCGGCCAGGACGCCGGCGTAGCTCCAGTCCCGCAGGTTGTCCGACCGGTAGAGCAGCGCCCTGCCCCGGCCGTCGCCGCGCGTGCCGACGACCATGTGCCATACGCCGTCATGCCGCCAGACCTTCGGGTCCCGGAAGTCTTCGGGCGAGCCGTCGGACGGCGGGTCCGCTATAACCGGGTTGCCCGGATACTTGACGAACTCGACGCCGTCGTCGCTGCAGGCCAGGCACTGCACCTGCCGTTCGGGCGCGCTGCCGGTGTAGAGAAGGCTGAGCGTTCCGTCATCGTCCACCGCGCTGCCGCTGAAACACCCGCCGCCGCCCTCGTAGGGCTCGCCGGGGGCCAGGGCAACCGGCAGGTGACGCCAGTGCACCAGGTCCCGGCTGACGGCATGGCCCCAGTGCATCGAACCCCAGTTGGGGGCGTACGGGTTGTGCTGGTAGAACAGGTGGTACTGCCCGCTCCAGTGTATCAGCCCGTTGGGGTCGTTGATCCAGCCGGAGGGAGGCATGAAGTGGTAGGCCAGTCGGTGGGGGTCCTGGCGGGCGCGTTCCTTGCCCCTCTGGGCGGCCACGGTGGCGGCGTCGGCCAGTTCCTGATGCCGGCGCCGGGCTTCGCTCATTCCCTTCGTCATGTGGTCGGTGCCTCGGGCTCAGGCAGGCTCGACGGGGTCATTGGCTGACATATCGTCCGGGTCGTTCACTCGAGCGCCCTCGGGGGCAGGCACACTGCCCTCCAAGAGCGGATCATCCGTCTCGCGCATCCACGTGTCCAGGCGGGCGCGCATCTCTGCCAGCACGCCTTCATGCTCCGCGTCGCCGGCCAGGTTGTGGGCTTCGTGCGGGTCGAAGATCAGGTCGTAGAGCGCCTCGACGGGCGGCTCCCGGTCCGCCCATCCGTTCTCGAGCCACAGCTCCTTGGTCGGGCTGTCGTCGCAGTTGGGCAGCACGGGCCCGGAGCGCTCCTCGAAGCGGCGGATGTACTTCCACCTCGGTGTCCGCACGCAGCGCATGGGCTCGTAAGCGGCGTGGTAGTTCACCTCGGCAAACAGTTCCTCGCGCACCTCCTGAGCCTCGCCGCGCAGCAGCGGCATCAGGGAGACGCCCTGCAGCCAGCCGGGCGGCTCGATCTCCAGGTACTCGCACAGCGTCGGGAACAGGTCAATGTGGCTGGCCATCCCGTGCACGCGCTGGCCGGCCGGAATGCCCGGCCCGCGCAGCATCAACATGATGCCGATGCCGCTGTCGTGCAGGTTGCACTTCATGCGGGGGAACGCGATGCCGTGATCGGTCGTGCACACAACCAGCGTGTTCTCCGCCAGGCCGGCCTCGTCCAACGCATTCAGCACGGCGCCCATCTTCGCGTCCAGCGTGCGGGCCAGCGTGTTGAAGGCGGCCATGTCGCGGCACGTCTCCGGGGTGACGGGAATCGGCCCCGGCGGCCGGGCGTAGCGGGGATCGGTCTCCGGGCTGTCGCAGGCCGGTTCGGGGAAGTCCCGGTGCGTCTCGACAAACCCCACCGACAGGAAGAACGGCTCCGGCGGGGAGTCGTTCAACCATGCCGCGGCCCGCTCGTCCCACTCCTCGGGCCCTTCACCAAGATGCTCCTTGTAGCCGATGATGTCCGGGGCGTTGCCGTCGCGGTAGTTCGCCACGTGCTGCACGCCGCACAGCGTCGAGTGGTAGCCCTCCCGGTGCAGCGTATGGATGATGTGCTGGCCGTAGTCGTTCAGCCGCCACCCGCGGTGCGCCAGGCCGGTCATGCCGTTGTTGTGCGGCCACAAGCCGGTCAGCAGGCTGGATCGGCTGGCCGAGCAGGTGGGGTTGGTGCAGAACGCCTGTCGGA
>JAWOCH010000068.1:0-7135 GCA_046483865.1 Candidatus Brocadiia bacterium
AGCCCGACCAGAAGGGCGGCAGCGAGCCGCTGGTGACGCTCTACCGCGTGCGCGGTGAGACGCATCCCCCCCGCGACGAGGTCCTGTGGGGCCAGACCGGCAAGGCGCGCATCACCTACGGCCGCGGGCCGGCCGGCGTGCATTACTTCCGGAGAGCGCTTCGGGCTCTGCGCCGCCGGCTGCAAAGGGCTTGACGGCGTTGGCTGCGAACGTCTTGCCGACAGGAGGCCGGGTCCGACGCCCCCGGCCGGACCTGGCGCGGCGGGGACGCCGCGCCTACCCACTGGAAGGACGCGACCGGCGAGGCAAGGAACTCACTTGAGGGCTGCTGAGGGAGGGACGATGCACAGAGAAGCTGTTTTGACGCTCGGTTTGCTCGCCTGCGTTCTGGCCCTCGGCGGAGGGTGCGTGTCGGCCGATCCCTTTGGCACCACACGGCACTCGCCCGGCGCTCCGTCCGCTCGGTACTGGGGCGCCGACCCGGGCCGGCCGGACAGGCGCCAGCCCCGCGTGCTGCCACGTCCCGGGGAGCCGCTGACGCTGGCGCACTGCATCTACCTGGCGCTGCGCAACAGCCCGCGCGCGACCGTCTCATGGCAGACGGCCCGTTCATCGGCAGCCGCCGTGGGGCAGGCCCGCGGGCTGCTGCTGCCGCAGGTGGACTTCACGGCGGACGCCGAGCGTCGCCAGTTGCAGGTGCTGACCGAGGTGGAGGACGTTTTCCTGCGGACGACCTACGGGGCATCGTTCGGCGTGCGCCAGGTGCTGCTGGACGGCGGCGCGCGGCGGGCGGCGCTGAGGGCGGCAGAGCAGGACCTGCGCGTGGCCGATTTCCTGCACAACTCGGCTCTCCTGGACGTGGCACTCGACACGGAGGTGGCCTACTACCGCCTGCTGGCCGCGCGCTCCCTGCTGAAGGTGGCGCAGGACACCGTGAAGCAGCGCACCCGCCACCTGGAGCTGGCCGGCAACAGGCGCCGGGCCGGCGTGGGACGGGAGGTCGAGGTATACCAGGCCCGTGCGGAGCGCGCCGATGCCGCCCTCTCACTGGTGGAGGCGCGCAGCGAAGTGCGGGTCGCACGGGGGCGGCTGGCTTCCGCGATGGGCCTGGCGGTGGGATTCGATTTCGATGTCGAGCCCATTCCGACGGATGCAACCGAGGCCGAGCGGCAAGAGGTCGAACAACTCCTGGTGGAGGCGGCGCAGAAGCGCCCCCGACTGCGCGCGGCAGCCGCCGAAGTGATGCGTCGGCGCGAGCAGTTGCGCACCCGGCGCGCCGGCCGATGGCCGGAGGTCACCGCCGATGGCTCTTACGGTTGGCGCGATGTGCATCTGCTGCCCGAGGAGCGCAAGGAATGGACCCTGGGGCTTCGCCTGCGTCTTCCCATCTTCACCGGCTACCGGACCAGCTACGCCATCCGGCGGGCGGAGGCCGAGCTGGACCGGGCCATTGCCTCCTACCACGAGGAACTCCGGGGGGCGGAACTGCAGATATGGGAGGCATACTCCGAGCTGGTGAGGGCCGAACAGGCCCTGCAGGCCGCCGCCGCGTTCGTGGACAGCGCCGAGAGGAGCCTGAGCGCCGTCGAGAACGCCTACGGAGCCGGCAAGGCCACCATCGTCGAGCTGATTGACGCCCAGACCACCCTGACACGCGCCCGCAACCGCCGGGCTACCGCCCGGCTGGACTGGCACACCGCCATAGCCCGCCTGGAGCGCCAGGTTGGCAGAAGTTGGGACCGCGACGCGCCCCCGCAGCCCGCCAAAGCGGCGGGAACGGGCCGTCAGAGCACAGATTGAGGGGTCGCGTGTGCGCCGGCTGGCCAAAAAGATCGGCATAGCGCTGCTCTACGCCGCAATCCTCGGCGTGATGCTCTACGTGGCTCTCTTCCGGTTTCTGAGGGGCTGCGGGCAGTTCGTGCGGTGAACTTCCGTGCAAGAATCTGGCGGTCATGGCCCGCCGGTATGTCTTGACCTTGGGTTGACGCTCAGTTATACTGCGCAAACGGAAGCAGGGAAGGGATATGTACGCGCTCAGGTCGTGCCCTGCCCCTGCGACATGGAGCGTTTCGTCAAGACAACCCACTCACCCAGCCGAGGATGGGCAAACCTATGAAAGCTCCTCGCCCCCAGGACCGGGTTTCCCCTGCCCGCCGCACGACACTTTCCCTTGAGGCCCTGGAGCCGCGCGTCATGCTGTCGGCCGACGGCATGACGGAGCTGGCCATAGCCCCCGAGTGGTTCGAGGCGCTGCCGCAGACCGTCAGCAACCGGCTGGTGGAGCGCTTCGAGACGCAGGAGATAGACTGGCAGGGCCAGACGATGGAGGTCCTCCAGGACCACTGGATGGTGCAGTTCAGCGCGGAGGCGATGGAGGGCGTTACCGCGGTGGGGGACGCCTCGTCCCTGCTCACGCCGGATATCCCCTTCGAGATAGTCAAGGGGATGGGGCGCGTCGGCCAGGTTCTGATCCGCACCGGCGGCGCCAGTGTCAGCGCCGTAGACCAGTGGCTGGGTCAGAATCCGAACGTCGCTCTATACGCCCCGGATGGCATCGTGAGCATTGCCGCATCGCCTACCGACCCGCTCTACGATCAGCTCTGGGGGATGGAGAACACCGGGCAGTACGACGGCACGCTCGATGCCGACATCGACGTAACGGAGGCGTGGGATCTGGCCACGGGCGGTTCCAGCGTGGTGGTCGCCGTAGCGGACACCGGCGTGGACTACAACCACGAGGACTTGGCCGACAATATGTGGGTGAACGTGGCGGAGTATAGCGGCGCTGCGAATGTCGACGACGACGGCAACGGCTTCGTTGATGACATCTACGGGTTCGATTTCTACGACTACAGCGGCACCGGGGGCGACGGGGACCCGATGGACGAGAACGGCCACGGCACGCACGTGGCCGGCACCATTGGGGCGGTGGCCAACAACGGCGTCGGCGTGGCTGGTGTTAACTGGAACGCCTCCATCATGGCACTGCGCTTCCTTGGCCCCGCCGGGGACGGAGACTACGTCGACGCGGGTCTGGCTGTCAACTACGCGACCATGATGAAGCAGGAGTATGACGACGGCTCCGGCGACGGCACGGCGGGGGCGAACGTTCGCGTCGTCAACCATAGCTGGCGAGGCTACTTGGACGATGTGTTCCTGCGGAACGCCATGTGGGCGAACAACACGGCTCGCCAGATCCTGCACGTGTGCGCCGCAGGAAATGAGGCGAACGACAACGACGGGCTGTTCGCTGCGACACCCGCCAGCTACGACCTGAACAATGTCATCAGCGTGGCCGCGACCGATCGCTTCGATGAAGTGGCTTCCTTCAGCAACTTCGGCCGGGAGTCGGTGGATCTGGCTGCCCCGGGAGTAGCTATCCTGAGCACGCTGCCGCCCGGCGTGACGGGCCAGAGCTACGGTGTCTTCGACGGCACCAGCATGGCATCGCCCCACGTGGCGGGGGCGGCGACGCTGGCACTGTCCTACTTCCCGGGCGCTACCATGCAGCAGGTGCGCGGAGCCATCCTGGGCAGCGCCCAGCGGCTGCCCAGTCTGCAGGGAATGGTAGCGACGGAAGGCCGGCTGGACGTGCGCGCCGCCCTGGAGAGGGTCCTCTACGCCAACCCCGAGTTCATCCAGGTGGACAGCATCAGTTCCGGCGGGACCACGGTGACCGTGTTTGATTGCCGCGGACGGGTGGATGTCTCCAGCGGCGACGTCGGCGTGGGCTTCTCGGGAGATCGTGTGGATTCCATCTCGGTGGCCGGTTCGGGCAGCGGTATTGGCCTGACCATCGCTGGTGCTTCTTCGGTTGGCCGTATCAGCGACGCTCGTTCGGTCTCCGGCCCCTTCAAGTTCATCGCCTCCGATTCGGCCATCGAGCGCATTTCTCTCAACGGCGGGGTCAGCGGCGCGCTGCTGAACGGGCAGTCTCTGGGCGGCATTCTCTTCCCGCTGAACATAGACGGCGACACGAGCCTGGCTGACCGAAGTTCGTTCTACACGACTGGTTACCTGGGCGACGTGTCGCTCGGCGGCGCCCTGAGCGGCGACGTCTGGATCGGCAGCGCCGACGGGACCGGCTATGGGCTCGGCAGCCTGACCGTGAACAACGGGGGCTTCTACGGACAGATGAACGTGCCCGGCCATGCGGGCCCCATCACCGTTGGTGGCGACGTTGTCACAAACTGGCCCGGCATACAGATCAGCGGCAACGCCGGTATGTTCACTGCCGCGGGGAGCCTGTTCTCTGGGCCGGTGTCTATTGGTGGCAACCTGGCCGGGCTCGACCTGGGCGGCAGTTTGGCGTGGGACTTCGGCGTGGGGGGCAACTGCGGCGCGGTTGACATAGATGGGGTGCTCAGCGGCAACTTCACCGTGGGCGGCGACGTCCCCGACCTGCGGGTCGGCACCGGCATGTTCGGCGGCCTGGTGGATGTCGGGGGTGATCTCGATACGGCCTACCTGGGGGGCATGTGGAGCGCCGATAGGCTGCGGGTGGGCAGCACGCTGGGCGAACTTGAGGTGGGCTGGGACATAAACGGTGGGACGATCCTGGCCAGGGACATCGGAACCGTGACCCTTGGAGGGAGTCTTACTACCTCCTGGCTGCTGGCCGGAGCTGACCTCGGCGACGACTGGGCTCTGGGCGGCACCGGCAGCGACGCGGACACCTGGATGCCCGGCACCATCCAGCAGGTCACCGTCGGCCAGGCGTTCGACAACTCCCTGATCGGCGCCGGTCTGATGCCCGTGGGCGGCTCGCTGGACCTGGAGGGGATGTACGAGACCGAGTCCTTCCTCTACGGCTCCAGCATCGGCAACGTGGACTACTTCTCGAGCTACTCGGCGTCCGGCGCCGGCACGGGGGTCGGGAGCTACGAGGTTGGCAGCGTAACGTGGCGGGGTGTCATCTACCTGGGACTGGAGAACGTCTACGACAAGGACGGTGCCGTCCAGCCAGCGCCCACGATCCCCTAGACCATAGGGGCGTGCGGCTGACACGCTCTGCGTGCCCGGCCTCAGAGCGCGTTCTCCCGCGTGTACCGGAGGATGTCGTCCAGATTCGCGTAGGCGACGCCGATGCACGTGTCCCCCGCGCCGTAGTAGAGGGTCAGCTCGCCGCTCTGTTCATCCACCAGCGCCGCACACGGGAACACCACGTTCGGCACGTTGCCCACCCGTTCGTAGTCCTCCTCCGGGCGCAGCAGGTAGCGCCCCGTGCGGCAGATGACCTTCCAGGGCTCCTCCAGGTCCAGCAGGGCCGCCCCCGCCGAGTAGATGTAGCCGTTGCAGGTGGTCAGCACCCCGTGGTAGATCAGCAGCCAGCCCTCGTCGGTCTCGATGGGCACCGGGCCGGCGCCCACCTTGGTTGACTGCCATCCGCCCGCCGGGCCGAACACGAACCGGTGCCGCCCCCAGTGCACCAGGTCCTCGCTCTGGCACACGAAGATGTCCCCGAACGGCGTATGCCCCCGATCGCTCGGCCGGTGCAGCAGCAAGTACTTCCCCCCGATCCGCCGCGGGAACAGGACGCCGTTGCGGTTGTAGGGCGGCACGGGGTTGCAGATGAAGCGGAAAGTCTCGAAGTCTTCCGTCTCCCCCAGCGCCAGCGTCGGCCCGTGGTAGGGCGCACACCAGATGACGAAGTAGCGTCCCTCCACCTCGATTATGCGCGGGTCGTAGCCTCCGGGGCGCATCTGGATGTCCATCTCACCGAAGTCGAGCGCCAGCGGCTCCGGCTCTATCTGCCAGTTCAGGCCATCTTCGCTCCAGCCCACGTGCAGCCACTGCTGGCACGTCGTGTGGTCAACGCGGAAGACGCCCACGTAGCGCCCGTCGAAGGGGACGACGGCGCTGTTGTAGATGCTGTCGGCGCCCGGCACGGCATCCGGGCCGATGATCGGGTTGCCTTCGTAACGGCGGAATACATCGTCAGTGGCCATAGGCAGTGGTCCTCAGGGTAATCCGGCGAAGGAGGACTGTCCCGGCGGAGCCGGGACCTGGCGGGCCACGCTCTGTCGTGGCCGGGGCACAAGGCCGGCGCGCCCCTCCAAAATGTAGCACGGCCGCCCTCGGCCGTGGCCGTTCTGTCGGCCGCCGGTTGACGGCCTTCGCAAGCGCGCATGGCACCAGGCAAAGCGGACGCGCAGAAGCGCGTCCCTCCAGCGTGCTGCACGGAGCACCCGGTTGATCAGGTGAGCAGTAGAGCGCAGGCGAGCGCACGACGGGAGTCACGTGCTACTTCCGGCGCAGGGAACATCCTTTTCCGTTGTCACCTGCTCACCTGCCCTTCGACGTGCTCAGGGCCTTGAGCGAAGACGAAACGGCTCTGTCCCGCCTTCGGCGGGACTGCATGATCAGTTGATCAGGTGAACAATAGAGCGCAGGCGAACGGCCACTCTGTATCTGGCGCCGGTTCGCGCGTGCGCCCGCCGTTTTGCCGTTCTCACCTGCTCACCTGCTCCACTGTTCGCCTGCTCTGTCCCGCCGAAGGCGGGACTGGTGGGTAGGGCCGGATTTGAACCGGCGACACCGGAATTTTCAGTCCCGTGCTCTACCAACTGAGCTACCTACCCACCGCGCAAGCCGATTCTATGCCGCGCCCGGCGGCGTGTCAAGCGCTCTCATCGCTGGCCAGGGCCTCGCGCAGCATCTGCCGGGCGCGTTCGAGGGCCTCCCCGACGCGCTCCACGTCCGAGCCGCCGGCCTGGGCCAGGTCGTCCCGTCCGCCGCCGCCGCCGTTGACGATTTCAGCCGCCTCCTGGGCGATCTCCCGGGCGTTCAGCCCGCGCTCCACGAGATCCTCCGACAGGCCCACGACCAGGGCGACGCTGCCGGCTTCCGCCGAGGCCAGCACGCAGGCCGTGGCTTCGTTCTCCCGGCGCAGCACGTCCGCCGCGCTGCGCAGTTCGGCGTGCCCGCCGGGCATGGTGGCCACCACCATCCGGGCGTCGCCGCAGGTCTCGGCCTCATCCAGCAGGCTGCCGCCGGCTATGCTGCGCGCGGCGCGCTTGCGCTCCTGCTGGAGCTGCTTGTCCCCGCGTCGAGCTTTTCGCGCTTGTCCCGCCACAGCTCTTTCTGTCGCACCCATTCGTTCGGGTCTTCCTGGTACAGCCGGTCCCAATCCGGT
>JAWOCH010000097.1:0-5272 GCA_046483865.1 Candidatus Brocadiia bacterium
GTCGTACTTCGTCCCGGCGCTCAGGGCGATCGTGCCGCTGTCGTAGGTCGGCCCGTGGTCGGTCCAGTTGTCTATGACCGACTGGCCGTTCACCCACAGGCGCACACCATCGTCGGAGCGCGTCGTGAACGTGTAGGTCTCCGAGTAGAGGGGCTCCACCTGGCCGGTCCAGCGGACGCTGAACGTGTCGGCGCCCATCGAGGCGTCCGGCGAGCCGCTGCCCCAGTCGAAGTTGACCGTGGGGTCAACCCGCGTCAGGGCATGGCTGGTGAAGTCCATGTTGTCGTAGTAGTCGCCGGTCAGGCCGTCGCCACCGCCGGGAGCCAGCGTCGTGGCGCAGTCCTGGGCGGACTCGGTGGACTCGTTAGAGCTCGTATCCACTGCCGTCACCGTATAGCAGTACTGCGTCGAGGGGCTGAGCCCCGTGTCGCTGTAGCTGCTGGAGGCGACGCCCGTGGCGATCTGGGAGCCGTCGCGATAGACGTTATAGCTGTCCAGGTCGCCCTCGGTATTGTCGTCCCAGTTCAGGTTGACCTGGCTTTCGCTCGCCGCGGTGGCCGTAAGGCCCGTCGGAGCAGCCGGTGGCGTCGTATCGCCGGTGGTCTGTTCGCCGTAGGCGAAGCCCTTGCCCTCCAACCCCAGGTAAAGCTTGCCGAACGCTTCGGGGTCGCCGTCCATGCACTTTATCTTCGTGTAGAGGCCGAGGGGATACTCGCAGATCCTGGCCCAGCTCGCCCCTTCGTCAGTGGAGCGCCAGATGCCATGGACGCCGTCCACCTGACCCGCCATGTAGATGGTCGGGTAGTCGCCGCCGGCCTTGCCGAAGCCGACGGCGGTCGCGTAGGAGGTCCCGCTCACGGGGCTCCAGGTGGCGCCGTGGTCGGTGGACCGATAGAGCGGATCCTGGCCCCAGAGGCCCCCGCAGAACCACACGTGACCGGCCTTGCCGGGGGTCGCCACGATCGGCCCCTCGCACCCCTCGGGGAGCGCGGTGCTGACGCGGCTCCAGGTGGCGCCGCCGTCGGTGGAGCGCCAGACGCCACCATCGTAGGCGGGGTCGGTGGTGGAACCCCAGTTGTAGATGTAGAACGTCCCGCCGTCCACCTTGTCGGAGTCCAGTTGCCGATCGCCCCAGCCCCAGCCCGAGTCGTGAGGCTGGCCGGGGAAACCGCTGCCCTGGCTCCAGGACTGGCCCCGGTCGGTGCTGTACCAGACCTTGTTGTCGGTGCTGTTCCACCACACCAGGTTGTCCGGATCGGTGGCGGAGACGGCGATGCCGCGAGGCACGTATTGGTGGTCGGCGGGCGTGGCGCCGAAGCTGGTCCACGTCTCGCCGTAGTCGGTCGAGTAGCCGCTCACGTTGTAGTCGGGCACCTGTGAGACGGCGGCTACGAAGGACGGCTGGCCCGCGCAGTAGTCAAGGCTCCAGCCGTGCGAGTGGATCACCTGGGCCTGCTTGGCCGTGTAGGCGTCCGGGTCGTAATGATAGAAGACACCTATGTCCCACATGGCCGTGACGGGGTGTCCGCCGGATGGGCAGGCCACGGCGTTGGGACAGGTGTCCTCCAGGCCGCGGCTGACGGACTGCCACGTGATGCTGCCGTCATTGATGTCGGTCGTCCGGTAGACGCCCATAGACTCGGCGAACCAGAGGGTGTCGGGCGTGTGCGGGTCGAACAGTATCTCCCCCACCCCCATCCAGCTCGACCATCCGCGGTAGGTGTCCTGCCAGTCTATCTCCGAGGTGGAGGATTTGCCCAGCTCCGTCCAGCTTGCGCCCTGGTCGGTCGAGCGCCAGTGGCTCCCTGCGGCGCTGGTCGTGATGAACAGCCGCTGAGCGTCAAACGGGTCAACAGCCACGTCGTGCCACGCCTTGGGGTCTCCGCCCGGGGTGATGTTCGTCCAACTGCCCTGCGAGTACTTCCAGACGGCAGACTCCTCGTAGCAGACGTAGTAGGTGCCGTCCGGTCCGATGTCGGCGTCGTGCGGCGCCAGGGAATCGGCCGGCCCGCCGCCGTTTATCTTCGACCAGGTGGCCCCGGCGTCGGTGGTCGCCCAGACACCCGCGCCCCAGGTGGTCACGTAGACGGTGTTTGTCTTGCCTCCGGTCGTGCCGGAGTTGGGGTCGAACACCACGGTGTTGACGCCGTGGCCCGACCCGCCGAGCGGAACCTGGCTGACCTGCGACCAGGTGGCCGCCCCGTCGGTGGTCACCCAGAGACCGTCCTCGGTGGAGCCGAAGTACACCACGTCGGCGTCGGCGGGGTCAACGGCCAGGCGCTCGCCCTCCTGGCGGCCCCCTGCGTTGGGGTCCATCAACACGCCCAGCGTGCCCGGCTTGGTCCAGGTATCCCCCCGGTTCGTGCTCCTGTAAACGTCCCCCGCCGCTCCACCCCACCACTTCCGGCAGTATGCCATGTAGGCGATGTTCGCATCGCTGGGGGCGCCGACGATGCTGTCCACGCCGGCGTAGGTAATGTATGCCTCGTCCGGCATGCTGTCGGCGGTGACTACGTTCGTCCACGTGTCGGCGGCCTCGTCCCAGCGATAGGCACCGCCCACGTCGCAGCGGCAGTACACCACGTCCGGCGTGTCGGGATGAACCCACATGCCGACGTCCCAGCCGCCCCCGCCTATCTTCAGCGGCTTCCAGGCATAGTCCCCGGTAAGGTCCGTGTAGCCGAGGGCCGGGGCCTGCCAGGCGGCAAACACGGCTACGACAATCAGAGCCAGCAGAACGAACTTCGCGTGCGATTCACGCATAGCAAGTCCTCCACCTAACTCGACGACGACCTCGAAGAAGATCGTCTCGCCTTTCACGCTCCGGGCACCACCGTAGGCGGCACCTGCACGGGTGGGACCCAAGCAACGTCGGACAGCGGAGCGACTCATCATGAGCCGCTTTCAGCCATGCGACAGATCTCCTCTCTGGACCCAGATGTTCGCTTCACACGCACTGAAGATAGCGCACCACCGCAGGCCAGTCTGACTCGCACCCCGTGATGCGCCCCCTGTGCCCTCTTGCGGTATGCCAGATTATACATCGTCATCGGGGTTTGTGAAGGTCAGATCTGTACCACTTGGTGTGGAATATGTACATCGGCTATCCAAACGTTCCGCCGGAAGGGGTGCGCGGCCTGAGCCGCCCGCACAGACCACACGGCCGTCTTCTGCCGCGCCTCGTCATCGGTGAAGCGTACACTACCGCCGCATGAATGTAAATAGCTCAGAGTGACGATCACTTAGCCGATCCACGCACGGCGTCCGCTGCCCGGCTGCCGTTCGGGCATTCGAAGGGCCAGCACTGCGTCTGAACACCGCTCAGGCCTGCAGCGGTCCCGCAGCCCTTTGGAAATGCGAGACCGACGGCCCCGCGCACGCGGATTGCCCGTGCCCCCTACCGCTGTGCTGAGGGCCACTTGTCGCGTTCCCGCTCGCACTGCTCCAGCAGGTCGCGGAACGTCATGCCGCCGAGTGTTTCGTCCTGGGCCTGGATTGCGGAGCGGAACACGGCCTCCAGCCGGTCCTCGTAAGGTGTGTTCTCCGGCTGGGTGGAGCGCGACTCGGAGCGGAAGCGGTCGGTGATGCTCAGCACTTCGCTCAGCTTCAGGCGCGAAAGGTCACGGGCCGGGTGGAACTCGTCCATCTGGCCCCCTACGGGGGTCAGAAGCCCCAGCTTGACCAGTCGGTTCGCCGCGTCGCTGGCCTCCTCGGGGGTGATCTGGAGTATCTGCGCAAGGCGCGCGGCGGTGACCGGTTCGCCGCTCTCCCAGAACTCCCGCGCCACGTACATCATGATCCGGGCGGCCAGGTAGCGATCAATGAACACGTCGGAGAGACGGCGCAGCTTGTCGTGATACCGCAGCAGGCCCACGTTCTGGATGGTGAAGGAGACCTCCGCCCCGAACAGCACGATCACCCACAGCAACCACAGCCAGAGCAGGAAGATTGGTATCGCCCCCAACGACCCGTAGATGCGCTCGTAGCGGATGGCCTTCACCACATAGAGCGTGAACAGGGGGCGGGCCAGCGTCAGCAGCAACGCACCGACGAATGCCCCCCACGCGGCACTGACGAACCGGACGCGCGTGTGTGGCAGGAACTTATAGACCGCCACGAGCAGCAGCCACGTGGTTATGAACGGCAGGACGTAGTTGCCCACCGTCATCAAAACGCGCACCAACGGCCCCAGAACGGGCGTGCCATGGAACGCGTAGGCGAAGTAGCGGCCCAGACTCTCCTGCACCCATATCGTAGCGCCGATCAGCAGCGGCCCCAGGCAGATCAGCGTCCAGAAAGAGGTGAACTTCACCCAGAACGAACGCTTCTCGGTGACCTTCCAGATGTGGTTAAGGGTTCTCTCAATGGTGCTCAGCAGCGACGTAGCCGTCACAATGAGGACCAGCGTGGCCAGGATGCCGATACGGGCCTGGCCGACCTTATCAATGAACGCCCGTATGTAGTCGGCGGCGACGGTACTGATGCCCTGTGCGGCCACGCCGCGCCTGCCCTCGAGGGCGGCTTCGTAGTGGCCGCGGGCCTCTTCCTGCCCATCGGGCGTCTCCCACAGCAGTTCGGCCAGCGCGATGTGCGCCGGAGCGGGATCGTCCAGCAGCTCGGCGGCACTTTCCAGGTCATGGACGGCGGCCTGCAGCGTATCCTCGGGCGGGACTCCTGCTCGGCCGGCCAGGGAGCGATAGAGGTTCGCCTCCTCCTTGCCCAGCTCCAGCAACAGGCCGCCCAGCGACTGGCGTACGTCGCGATGGTCCGCCAGCACCGGCGGGATCTGGTCTGTCAGCCCCTGGCGCGCCAGGACGAACAAAGCGTCCACTTGATTCTTCAGGGCAGCCTGGTAGTGCCCCGCTGCCTCCGCAAGGCGTCCTTCCTCTTCGTTCTTGCGGGCTGCTTCCCGGCGAACGCGGGCCGCCAGCACACGCGTTTTCGCATGGTTGTATGCGGCCTGCTCGGAGCGGCTCAGGGCGGTCAGCGCATCTTCGAACCGCCCCTTGTCAAAGGCCTCGACCGCCTGGCCGAAGCTGCGGCGACCAATCTGCACCTGTTCTTCTTCCGCTTCCTTCGGCAGCGTGGGCAGGCCGGCAGCTTCCCGGTAGCGCTGCACCGCGGTGGGGCCGAGCTGCTCCAGGTAGCGCACAGTGAGCGCTGGTGCGGGCAGGTGCAGTCGGCTGACCGCGTGGCGCACCTCTTCGGCACCGGCGCCTGCCTGAAGTGCAGCCACGTAGAAGCGCAGAGCCGCCGCGCCATCGCCCTCTTC
>JAWOCH010000163.1:0-2814 GCA_046483865.1 Candidatus Brocadiia bacterium
ATGTGCAGAATGCACGTCTCCGCGGCCCCCGGGCCCCACTCGTCCTCGACCACCGCCGCCAGCCCGTCGTCCTGCGACGGCGCGGCGGCGTAGCAGCAGGTCACCGACCCCTTGCGTTCGATCACCGCCCGCTTCTTGCGCGCCAGTTCCCCCGCCGCCGCCCGGCCCATCGTCCGACGGTCGGGATACACGTAGACGCGCAGGGAATCGCAGCGGAAAGCCGCCAGGGGAGGCGCCCCGCCGGGCGAGCTATCCAGCGCCAGGGCAGACAGTCTTGGCCGCTCTGCTGAGGACATGTCTTTCACTCTACGAACCGTCGGTGTCGGTACCCGACCGAAACCGTGTGCAGTACAGGCGCCCTCGCCTGTGGGGCCTCCCGGCCGAGGGCGACCGGGCTACAACCCATGTCCGCAGCAGAGCGGAGCCACGGCTCACGCGCCGATCCTCAGCGGGTGGGAGGAGTCCAGGTGGAACGCCTCCGCGTAGCTGCCCGCCCCGCCGCAGCGGGCGCCCCACAGCTCCGCCCGCGAGCGCACCATCCACTCCAGCCGCTCCAGGTAGCCGGCCCGCACCTGGGAGAGCTGCGCGCGCAGGGCGGCCAGCTTCGCCTCCAGGTCCTCCGGCCATATGTCGGCTACCACGTTCGGCGCCTCCGGCGCGCTCTCGACACCGTAGCAGAGCACCAGCTCGGTGCGCCACGGGTCGCCCAGGCTCTCCAGGATGCCCTCGGCGGCCTGGAAGGCAGCCTGGGGGCTGATGGTGGCGATGGCGCAGTGGTCTCGATGGTTGTCGGCCGAGTGGGTCAGCAGCATCTGCGGGCGCACCTGGCGCAGCAGGCGTATCAGGTCGTGGTGCAGCGTGTTGTCGTGGAAGACGGCCTGGTAGACGTGCTGGCTGGCGATGGCCAGGATGTGTCGGCAGGAGACGCCGAGCAGCTCGTCCGCCTCGCGCATTTCCTCCTTGCGGCGGGCGGCCATGGCCTCCATCTCGCCCTCGTCCTGAGCCGCCGTCTCACCGCAGGTGAAGGTGACCACGTGGACTTCCCTGCCCTCGCGGTGCAGCCGATGGATCAGCCCGCCGGGGCCGATGATCTCGTCGTCCGGGTGGGCGCCGAACACCATCACGCGCTCCACGCCGCCCAGGTCGAGGACGGCGCGCGGGGCCGCGGGTTCCTCTTCGGTCACTGCTGCACCTCCGGCATGGGACTCAGCTCGACGCCCTCCGGCGCGCGGGCGCGGGTCAGCAGCGCCTCCAGCAGGCCGCGGTTCTTGTCCGGCCGGCTGGTGCAGGCGATGACCTTAGCGTGGTCCATCCGGTTGACGCGCTCGTTCATCGCCTTCAGGGCGTCCATGCAGTTGATCAGCGCCCGGTCCACCGGCATGCGCTCGGGGTTGATGTCCAGCCCGAAGTAGCCCTCGTATCCGTGCATTTTCAGCACGTAGAGGGCCGCCTCGGCCTGCTCGGGGCTGATGACGCCCACGTTCTGGTCCTGGTCGTAGTTGCCCAGCGGCTGGGAGTTCCAGTGGGTATGGAACAGGCGTCCGTACTCCATCACCAGGCTGAACGCGTAGGCCAGGTCCTCGTATCCCATCAGCACGTGCCCGACCTCCGGATTCAGGCCGATCAGCGGCTCGCCGCGGTCGAGCATCTCCCGGTTCTCCGGCGCTTCGAGCAGCGACTCGGTCTTCTGGCCCATCAGCAGCCCCTCGGGCGTGGTGCCGTAGAGGATCTTCGCGCGCGGCTCGTAGGGCTTCGGCTCCTCGGCCACGCGCACGCCGGGCACGGCGTCCATCGCCTCGGCCAGCCCCTCGCAGAAGCGGTCGCGGGCGGCCATGAAATCAATGCCGAACGGGTTCTCGAACCCGTCTATGCCGGGCCAGACGATGGCGAAGTCGGTGCCGATGCGCTTGTTCAGCCGCAGCGTGGTCTTGGCGCGCTCGATGGCCGCCTGGCGCACTTCGGGGATGGGACTGGACAGGGCGCCGAACTCGAACTGCCGGTCGAAGAACAGGTTCGGCACGATGGTGATCAGCCGGATGCCCGTCCGCTCGCCAAACTCGACGTAGCGCTCGATGTTGTCCTCGTTGACCTCGTTGGGGTAGTGCGCTTCGAGCCCGCGCAGGCCGTGCTCGGCGAGCGGCTCGGCGATCTCGAACACGCGCGAGAGCCATTCGTCGGGGTCCTCCGGCCTGTCCACGTAGGCGTCGTGGAAGCGCCCCCCGCCGGGGAAGAAGAACCAGACCCCCGCACTGAACTTCAGGTCCAGCTCGAACGAGTTCAGGTGCTCGATCAACTCCTCCGGCGACCGACGTTCCGTCTGCGGCGAAGTATCCACCCATCCCATGGCGCATCTCCTTTGCCAGTATGGTGACGAAGATGCATGGTATCCGAACTGGCGCGCGCGTCAAACCGGCGGGGGCGACAAAGGAACCCTAACCGCAGAGGACGCGGAGGGCGCGGAGATCTACCACGAAGGGCACGAAGAGCACGAAGGACTGCGGAACCACGACGGCACGACGAGCACGACGTAACGGTGGTAGGCTTGCCCGTACGAAGCGCTCTGCAGGCGGTCTGCCCTTCCTTTGCGCCCTCCGCGGTTCATCTCCAGCCCGGAAGAGTTCAGGTACCCAGTCATCTCCTCTGGCGACCGACGTTCCGTCTGAGGCGTAGTCTCGACCCATGCCATGGCGCATCTTCTTCCTGTACACGACGGCGAAAATGCATGGCATCAGAGCGGGGTGCAGGTCAACCGCGCAGGGGCCAGGCAGTGTTCGCGTGGCACGCGTAGTTTCAAGCTACATGCGTAGATCGCAC
>JAWOCH010000425.1:0-5882 GCA_046483865.1 Candidatus Brocadiia bacterium
GGTCCGGCCGGAAACTGGGCTCGGCCGCGCCGCCGCCATTTCGGCGCAGGTCAAGGCGCGAGGCCGCAGGCGTGCCCCTGAGGCACTTCAAGGCCGAGCAACGCAGAGATGCGTCGAAATGGCGGCGGCGCGGCCGAGCCCAGTTTCCGGCCGGACCCCCTAGTAGGCGGCCGCTGACAGGCTGCTCTTCCACTGACCGAAGGGGGCAGGACATGAGAAAGGCGCTGGTGCTCTCATTCGTCGTTTACATGCTGTGGGCAGTTCCCGCGGGCGCGGCCGAGGCGGCGTTGGAACCGCCGGAACCGGCGGCGGTCGCCCTGGTTGAGGTGGACGACCTGGCGGCGTTTGGCCTGGCTCTCCAGACGACGCTTCTGGAAGTCCATCCACGCCTGATGATCCCGTCCCCGGCGGCGATGGTGCCCGCCAACTGGCTGATGACCACCAACCCGGCCAGCGTGGATCTGAGCCGGCCCCTGCAAATCGTGCTCACCGGCGCACCGCCGACGGCCCGGCCGGTCTTCGTGTTCACGGCTCCCGACCCGGCGGTGTATCTGGACTCGCTGCGGCCGGACCTGCGCGAGCAGGACTCCACCGACGGGCTGCACCACTACGTGCAGTGGCCCTTCGAGCGCGACCTGCCCGAAGACGCCTCCGGACTGAGTCAGGTGTTCATCGGGACGGTCGGCAGCCGCGTGTGCCTGGGGCGCAGGGAGGCGGACGTCGAGTCGGTGCGCGCTATGCTGGAGCCGGGGGATCTGCCGGCGGACGCCTTGCCGTCCGGGCAGGCCGCGGCCGTAGTGGACGTGCACGGCCTGCTGGGGAAACTGAAGGAGTCCGGGCATGATCCCTTCGCGCTTATGCGCCAGATGGCCCGCAACGCACCAGGCACCCACCTGCGGAATCAGCAACAGGTGCAGGCCCAGATTGACACGCTGGAGGAGCTGGCCGCCCAGACCAGCCGCTTGTTCGTGAACGTAGCGCTCGAGCCCGACGTCGTCCACGTGGCAGGTTCAGTGGAGCCCATCCTGGACAGCGACTTCGACAGCTACCTGGGTTCCGTTCCCCGCGAGCGCCCCGCGCTGGCCGCCCGGCTGCCGGGCGATGCTTTCGCCGCCTTCGCCGGGCAGATTGGCGACATGGATATCCTGTACGAACACTGGAAGGACATGACGGGGCTGCCCGGGGAGGAGCTTGAGTCCGCGGTGCGCGCGTGGACGGACAGCGCGGGACCGGGGGTGGCCTTCTCCCTGCACGCGACTGATGCCGGCCCGTTGGCTTTTGCCGAGGTGCTGGAGCTGAGGAACCCGGAAGAGGCCAGAGCGCAGATGGAGACGCTTGTGGCCGAAATGCCCGCCCTGCTGGCGGCGCAGACCCCGGGCATCACCATCGAGTTCGACTATGCGTCCGAGGCCGCCACCCACGATGGCGTGCCGATTGACCGCTGGAGCTTCACCTTCGAGTTCGAGCCGCAGGCGGGCCGGCCCGCTGCGGAGCAGGTCGTGCAGGCGCAGAGGGCAGGCGCGGAGGCTTTCTGGGGGGAGGCGCTGACCATGCACACCGCCTTCCACGAGGACCTGTACCTGGTGGCCGGCGGGCCAGACGGCCTGGCGCGGCTGAAGCAGATGATTGACGGCGAAGCCGACGGCGGGGGCGCGGCGGAGGCCCTGGAGCGGGCAACCGGCGCCATGCCAGAGGGGGCGGTGATGCTGGGCTACCTGCGACTGGGCGAGGCCGTGCAGTGGTGGATGGGGGTCATGCGCCGGGTCATGCGTGCAAGCTCCGCCCCGGTGGAGGTGCCGCAGTTCCGCTTCGCTCCGGCGCCGCCGATCGGCGTTGCCGGATACGTATCGGACGATTGGGTGGCGCAAGTCCGCCTCCGGGTGCCTACGGCGGCCATCGCATCGGTCACCCAAGGGTTTATGGGAGGCTCCGTGCCGGGCGGACAACCACCGGCAGGCCCCAGGCCCGAACCCGTGCCCATGCCGCCGGCGGAGGAACTGCCCGCGCAGTAGTCGGGGGCCGCGGGCAGAACTTGCAAACAAGTTGCGTTTTTTGTAGCATCCTCCGTACGCGGTCCATAGAAGAGACCGGAATGCGCTTCCTCACCAGGGAGAGAACCATGCGTGCCCCCATCGCGGCAGCCGTCGCGCTTGCCTGCGTGGCCGCTCTGGCGGCGGGTTGCGGGCGAGCTGAGGAGCCCGCCGGCGGGCCGGGAGAGGCGGCTGCGATCCGCGCCTTCGCAACCATCCTGCCGCAGGTCACGTTCGTCGAGGCCGTGGGCGGGGAGCGGGTGCATGCCCAGGCGCTGGTGCGGCCGGGCCAGAGCCCCCACGCCTACGACCCCACCCCTCGCCAGATGGCCCAGTTGGCGGAGGCCGACCTCTACTTCCTGATCGGCGTCCCCTTCGAGGAGATTCTCAGGGAGCGCATCCAGAGCGTGAGCCCGGACATGAAGATGGTGGACACGGGCCGGGGCATCCACCTGCGCACGATGGAAGAGGGCCACCACGCGGAGCAGGGCCACCAGGAACACGCCGAGCACGATCGCGGCCGCAAGGACCCCCACGTGTGGCTGGACCCGAACAACGTGATGACCATGGCGCGCAGCATCGCCGATGCCCTGGTGGAGTTGGACCCGGAACACGAGGCCGAGTACCGGAGCAATCTGGAGCAGTTCCTCCGGGAGCTGGAAGAGCTGGACGAGCAGATCCAGCGTCGGTGCCAGGACCTGGGGAAGCGCCAGTTCATGGTCTATCACCCGGCCTTCGGCTACT
Organism: Candidatus Brocadiia bacterium; assembly: GCA_046483865.1. Taxonomy (GTDB): domain Bacteria; phylum Planctomycetota; class Brocadiia; order SM23-32; family SM23-32; genus JAWOCH01. The sequence continues at coordinate 2,775 of JAWOCH010000425.1, forward strand.
TCGCCGATGCCTACGGGCTGGAGCAGATACCGATAGAGATCGAGGGTAAGAGCCCCAGCGCGTCCGACCTGGCCGAGATTATAGAGACTGCCCGCCGGCTGGACATACGCGTCATCTTCGTGCAGAAGCAGTTCAGCTCCGAGGCGGCCGAGGCGGTGGCCGAGGAGATCGGCGGACAGGTGGTTCGCGTGGACCCCCTGGCCAGGGACTACATGGCGAACATGCGCACCATGGCAGAGGCCTTCGCGGGGGCGATGAAGTGAGTGGCAACGGACCGGCGGTGAACATCGAAGGGTTGAGCTTCCGCTACGATGGTCCCTACGTGCTGGCGAACGTGGACCTCCGCGTGCCGGAGGGGCAGTTCCTGGGCATCATAGGGCCCAACGGCGGGGGCAAGACGACGCTTCTGCGCCTGGTGCTGGGCCTGGAGCGCCCCACCGAGGGAGCCGTCGAGGTGTTCGGCAGGCCGCCGGCTCAGGCACGCCGGCTCATGGGCTATGTGCCCCAGGCCCCGGAGCTGGACCCGGACTTCCCGGTGGACGTAGAGGACGTGGTGCTGATGGGGCGGCTGGGGCAGTCGCGCCTGGCGGGGGGCTTCCGGGGAGGGGAGAGGGAGGCAGCCCGGCCGGCGCTGGCGGACGTTGACATGCGGCAACTGGCCGGGCACAAGTTCGGCAACCTGTCCGGCGGCCAGAAGCGCCGCGTCCTGATAGCCCGCGCACTGGCCACCGACCCCCGCCTGCTGTTGCTGGACGAGCCGACGGCCGGCGTTGACCACCGGGTCGAGCATGAGATCTACAGCCTGCTGGACGAACTGAACGAGCGCATGACCATTCTGCTGGTCAGTCACGACGTCGGCTGCGTGACCGAGCACGTGGACGAGGTGGCCTGCGTGCATCAGCGCGTGTTCCGCCACAGCACCGACGAACTGACCGGCGACGTGATCGAAGCCATCTACCGCGGCCCCGCGCGCATGGTCGAGCATCACGGGGAGGGAGTATGAAGTCCTGATTCCTCTGAGGAGTTTGTTGTGTCCGAGTTCCTTGAGGCGCTGACCCGCCACACGTTCATGCAGCACGCCCTGATCGCGGGCGTGCTGGCCAGCGCCGCCTGCGCCCTGGTCGGCAGCTACGTGGTGGTTAAGCACATCACCTTCATCAGCGGCGGCATCGCCCACGCCGTCCTCGGGGGCATGGGCATCGCCTACTTCCTGGGGGCCGACCCCATGCTGGGCGCCCTGGCGGCGGCCCTGGTGGCGGCCGTGCTGATCGGCATCGTCAGCCTGCGCGCCGGCCAGCACGAGGACACCCTCATCGGCGCCCTGTGGGCAGTCGGCATGGCCGTCGGCATCGTGTTTATGTACAAGACCCCCGGCTACCAGGTGGACCTGATGAGCTACCTGTTCGGCAACATCCTGCTGGTCACGCGGGGGGACGTCTACCTGATCGCGGCCCTGGACGTAGGCATTCTGCTGACGGTGCTCCTTTTCTACAAGCGGTTCCTGGCCATCTGCTTCGACGAGGAGTACGCCCGCATCCAGGGCGTGAACGTCGAGGCGTTTTACCTGCTACTGCTCTGTCTGATTGCGCTGACGGTGGTCATCCTCGTCCAGGTGGTCGGGATCATCCTGGTCATAGCGCTGCTGACTCTCCCGGCGGCCACGGCCGGGCACTACGCGCGCAGCCTGAAGCAGATGATGATCGGCGCCCTGGTCGTGGGCATCGTCTGCACGGTGGGCGGGCTGGCGTTCTCCTACCCCTACGACCTGCCCTCGGGGGCGGTCATCGTCCTGCTGGCCGGGGCCATCTTCCTGCTGTCCACCATCTTCCGCGGGCTGGTTCTGCGCGGCATGTTCGCCGCGCGGCAGAATGGCAACGGCGCATAGCCGCCCCCCCTTGCACAGGCAGGCCCGGAACGGCAGAATGCCACCCGCTCGAACCCAACACGGAGACGAGGCATGAACGCTGACCCATCCGACGCCGGCAAAGCGGCACTCGCCATGCGCCTGCCCGACCTGGAAGGCAAGTCCGCCATCGTCACGGGCGCCAGCCGGGGCATCGGCGTGGGCATAGCCCGCGTGCTGGCCGCCCAGGGCATGAAGCTGACCCTGGCGGCGCGCTCGGAGGAGGCCCTGCGCGCGGTCGCCGCCGACCTGCGCGAGGGGGGCGCGGACTGCCGCGCCGTCCCGGCCGACCTGAGCGCATCCGAGGACGCACGAAACGTGCTCCAGGCCGCCATCGAGCGCTACGGCACGCCGCACCTGCTGGTCAACAACGCCGCCTCCCTCAGCTCGAAGGCGTTCCTCGAACTGGACGAGGAGACCTACCAGCGCTCCTTCGAGGCCAACGTGCGCATCGTCTATGAGATCAGCCGTCCGGCCGCCGAGCAGATGGCCGAGGCCGGCGGCGGGGTCATCGTCAACATCTCCTCGGTCGGCGGCCTGCGCGCCCACCGGGGCAAGGCGGGCTACGACGCCAGCAAGGGCGCCATGGACGCCCTGACCCGCTGCATGGCCGTGGACCTGGCGCCCCACGGGATACGCGTCAACTCCGTCGCCCCCGGCGCCACGCTCCGCCACCGGGACACGGAGCGCCCCGGACGCGAGGAACGCCGCCGGGAGATATGCTCAGGCATCCCGCTGGGGCGGATGGGCACACCGGAGGACATCGGCGCGGCGGTGGCCTTCCTGGCCTCCGAGGCGGCTTCTTACGTGACCGGACAGATACTCTACGTGGACGGCGGCCTGACCACCCAGCTCACCCCGCCGGGCATCTACATCTGAGCGTGGCGGCCCGTCTGTGCCACCTGTGTGTGGAGCGTGCGGGCCCTACGCGCGAGCGCACGCTCGTGCCCGCGCCCCTCCATCTTCCATCCTCGCCGGCAGAATACGGTTGAACTTGTTGCCTCTTCGTCCTTGACAAAGAGGCGAGTGACAGCTATCATTATAATGTACTGCACAATTCAGGGTCATTCAAAAGTCGTCAGCAGCGCACGTTCCCCCGGCCCAGAACCCGCACAGTGTGTAGCCCAGCCGCCCTCGGCTGGGGGCAGAAGACGGATCACGGCCGAGGGCGGCCGTGCCACATAGGCCAGGTCCCTTCTCGGGCA
>JAWOCH010000429.1:0-12537 GCA_046483865.1 Candidatus Brocadiia bacterium
GCAAAGCGGCGCTGGATTACAGCCGGGGGTTTCCAACCCCCGGAACCTGTCGCCGCACACTCGGGCCCGCCCTGAAGGGGCGGTGCCCGCTGCGCCGAGCGTTCTCACATACGCGCGGCAGGCCTGGACGCCTCTGGCAGCGCCCCTCCAGGGCGCTCGGGTTGTTCTGACGCTCGGAGTCACGGCGCTGAAGCGCCGAGCTGTATCCCAGCGCCCCCGCCGGGGCGCCCGGCGCGCACCCCAGCCAGAGTCCGCCGGACGGGGGCGAGTCAGGATGCGCGTACGTCCGTGGCTGAATCGCCCCTTCCAGGGGCTCTTTCCCATCTGCACTTGCCTTGTCCCACGGTTCACGCGCCCGGGGGCGCGCTTCACCGTGGGCTACTGCTGAGACGGCCCTGCCGGGCCTGACGGCTCCCTGCTGCCGTTCTGCCGTTGCTCCCTGCTCCCTGCTCCCTGCTGCCTGCCGATCCCGCGCCCTTGCGCCGCCCGCCTGCACGGGCTATATACAGCCTCACCACCGAATCCACTGTCTACGGAAGGCTCAAGATGGCGACCGAGGACTGGCGTGACCCCGACCTGCCTGTCGAACAGCGCGTAGAGGATCTGCTGTCCCGCATGACGCGGGAGGAGAAGGTCTCCCAGATGGTGCACACTGCGTCGGGCATCGAGCGGCTCGGCGTCCCGCCCTACGACTGGTGGAACGAGTGCCTGCACGGCGTGGCGCGGGCCGGGAAGGCCACCGTCTTCCCCCAGGCCATCGGCATGGCAGCGTCCTTCGACGCCGAGCTGATGGGCCGGGTCGCCACTGCCATCTCCGATGAGGCCCGCGCCAAGCACCACGCGGCGCTGCGGAACGGCAGCCACGCCCGCTGCTTCGGGCTGACCTTCTGGTCGCCGAACGTCAACATCTTCCGCGATCCCCGCTGGGGCCGGGGCCAGGAGACCTACGGCGAGGATCCCTACCTGATGGCCCGCATGGGGGTGGCCTTCTGCCAGGGCCTGCAGGGGGACGATCCGCGCTATCTGAAGGTGGTCGCCACGCCGAAGCACTACGTCGTGCACAGCGGCCGCGAGGCCGACCGACACCACTTCGACGCCCGGGTCAGCCAGCGCGACCTGCGGGAGACCTACCTGCCGGCGTTCAAAGCGTGTGTCCAGGAGGGTGGAGCGTGGTCGGTCATGGGCGCCTATAACCGTACCAACGGCGAGCCGTGCTCCGCCAGCAAGACGCTGCTGCAGGACATCCTGCGCGAGGAGTGGGGCTTCGAGGGCTACGTGGTCAGCGACTGCGGCGCAATCAATGACATCCACGCCCACCACAAGGTCACCGACGGCCCCGCCGAGTCGGCCGCCATGGCCGTGAGGAACGGCTGCGACCTGAACTGCGGCGGCACCTTCCCGCACCTGATGGAGGCGCTCGAACGCGGGCTGATCGAGGAGGAGACGGTGGACCGCTCCCTGCGCCGACTGCTGGAGGCGCGGTTCAGGCTGGGCATGTTCGACCCGCCCGAGCGGGTGCCCTACGCGCGCATCCCGGAGGACGTGGTGGACTGCGCCGGCCACCGTGAGCTGGCCCTGCAGATGGCCCGCGAGAGCATCGTGCTGCTGAAGAACGAGGGCGACCTGCTGCCGCTGCCGAAGGACCTGAAGCGCATCGCCGTGGTCGGCCCCTGCGCCGACACCTGGGACGCCCTGCGGGGGAACTACCACGGCCTGGCGGCGCGCTACGTCACGCTGCTGATGGGCATTCTGGACGAAGCAGGGCCGGGCACGGACGTGCAGCACATCGGCGGCAGCGGGCTGGTGGACGAGGAGCAGCGGCCCGAGCACTGGGGCTCGCCCGAGGAGCACGCGGCCGGGGCGGACGTGATAGTGGCCGTGCTCGGCCTGACACCGCGCCTGGAGGGAGAGGAGGGCGCCACCGATCTGTCGGAGGACAAGGGCGACCGCGTGCACATCGGCCTGCCTCCGGCGCAGGAGGACCTGCTGCGCAAGCTGCATGCCACCGGCAAGCCCGTGGTGCTGGTGCTGACCGGCGGCAGCCCGCTGGCCATCCCCTGGGCGGCGGAGAACATCCCCGCCATCCTGATGGCCTGGTATGGCGGCCAGGCCGGCGGCCAGGCGGTGGGCGAGGTGCTGTTCGGCGACTACAACCCGGCCGGGCGCCTGCCGCTGACCTTCGTGAAGGGGCTGGAGCAGTTGCCCCCGTTCGAGGACTACGCCATGCAGGGCCGAACCTACCGTTTCATGGACGAGGAGCCGCTTTTCCGCTTCGGCTACGGGCTCAGCTACACCACCTTCGCCTACTCAGACCTGAAGCTCAGCGCGCAGGAGGTCTCCGCCGACGAGCCGGTGACCGTGCGGGTCACCGTCCGCAACACGGGCGAGCGCTCCGGGGACGAGGTGGTGCAGCTCTACGTGAGCGACGTTGAGGCGTCCGTCCCCGTCCCGCGCCACCACCTGGAGGGGTTCCGGCGTGTGCACCTGGAGGCGGGCGAGGAGCGGACGGTGTCTCTCGCCCTGCTGCCCGAGCAACTCGTCGCCTACGACGACGGCGGGAATGCGTTCGTGGAACCCGGCGAGTTTGTCATCTCCGTGGGCGGCGGCCAGCCCGACGACCCGGCGGCGGGCGCCCTCCAGTCACGCCTCACCGTCGTCGGCTGAGGGCGGCCCGGCATCCGAACCGCCCCTTGTCTTGACGACTCGGCGGCCGGTGCATAGAATGGCGGCGGCCCGCAGCGGTGGGCGTTCCCTGACACTCAGAAGACAGCATGACCATGCCGCCGGCTGAGTTCTGCCATCTCCACGTCCACACCCAGTACAGCCTGCTGGACGGCGCCTGCCGCGTCAGCGAGACGGCGCGCAGGGCCGCCCGCCTGGAGATGCCCGCCGTCGCCATGACCGACCACGGCAACATGTTCGGCGTGGTGGACTTCTACCGCACCATGCGCGAGCACGACGTCAAGCCCATCGTCGGCTACGAGGCATACTTCACCCCCGGCGACCGGCGCACCCGCGGCGGGGGGCCGAAGGCGCAGGACCTCTACCACCTCACACTGCTGGCCCAGAACCAGACCGGCTACCGCAACCTGCTGAAACTGGCCAGCCTGGCCTACCTGGAGGGGCTCTACTACAAGCCGCGCGTGGATTGGGACCTGCTGGCCGACTGCGCCGAGGGGGTCGTCTGCCTGAGCGGCTGCCTGAACAGCCGGCTCAACGAGTTCATCCTGGCCGGGGACGAGGACGCCGCCCGCAAGTGGCTGGCGGACATGCGGGAGCTGTTCGGACCGGAACGTTTCTACGTCGAGCTGCAGGACCACGGCCTGCCCGAGCAGCAGGAAGTCCTGGGGCCGGCCGTGCGCCTGGCCGGGCAGGTGGACGTCCCCCTGGTGGCGACCAACGACTGCCACTACCTGGCGGCGGAAGACCGGGGCTGGCACGACGTGCTGCTGTGCATCAACACGCGTTCGATGCTGGACGAGGAAGACAGGTTCCGGATGGCGACCGACCAGATCTACTTCAAGACGCCCGAGGAGATGGCGTCGGCCTTTCCGGACCATCCGGAGGCGCTCCGTAACACCTTGCGCATAGCGGAGATGTGTGAGGTGGAGCTGGACACGTCCCGGAAGTATCCCACCTTCCGCGCCGCCGGGCGGCCGCCCGAGGAGAACCCCGCCCTGCTGCGGGAGTTGACGCAGAGCGGGCTGGAGGAACACTACGGCGAGCTGCCCGATGAGATGCAGCAGCGGTTGGACTACGAGCTGGAAGTCATCGAGCAGATGGGCTACGTGGACTACTTCCTGATCGCGTGGGACGTGGTGCGCTTCGCCCGCGAACAGGACATTCCCGTCGGCCTGCGCGGCAGCGGCCAGGCCAGCCTGGTCAACCACGCCCTGGAGCTGACCGAGCTGAACCCACTGGAGTACGACCTGATCTTCAACCGGTTCGTGGATCCGGAGCGCAAGGAGGAGCCGGACATTGACCTGGACTTCTGCGAGCTGCGACGCGGCGAGGTCATTGATTACGTCCGGGAGAAGTACGGGGAGCGCAACACCGCCCAGATCATCACTTTCGGCACGCTGCAGGCGCGCAACTGCGTGCGGGACGTCGGGCGCGTGCTCGGCGTAGACCTGGCGAAGGTGGACCGGCTGGCCAAGATGATCCCCTATGGCATGGCCCTCCAGGAGGCCGTCGAGCAGATGCCTGACCTGGGACAGGCCGTGTCGCAGGACGAGGAGTTCGGCCGCATCATCGAGTACGCCACCAACATCGAAGGACTGCCTCGCCACGCCAGCACCCACGCCGCGGGCATCGTCCTGGCTGACCGACCTCTGTGGGAGCTGATCCCCCTCTACAAGAACAGCGAGGGGGAGATCATGACCCAGTGGGCCATGGACGACCTGGCGAAGGTCGGCATGTTGAAGATGGACCTGCTGGGGCTCAGCACGCTGACCATCGTGGACCGCACGGTGCAGATCATCCGGGAGGCCGGCAAGGAGCCGCCGTCGCTCGACGTGCAGGAGATGGACCTGCGCGACGAGGCGACCTATCGCCTGCTCACCGACGGGCTGACGCAGGGCGTCTTCCAGCTCGGCAGCCGGGGCATGCAGCGGCTGCTGGGGCGCATGAGGCCGGAGTGCCTTGAAGACTTGATCGCCGTGGTGGCGCTCTACCGTCCCGGCCCGCTGCAGAGCGGCATGGTGGACGACTTCATCGCCCGGCGACATGGCCGCCAGGAGGTCGAGTACCCCCATCCTGCATTCGAACCCATCCTGAAGGCCACCTACGGCGTGCTGCTCTACCAGGAGCAGATCATGCGCATCGTCAACCGCATCGGCGGCATGAGCATGGCCGACGCCCTGACGATAATCAAGGCCATCAGCAAGAAGAACGAAGCCATCATCGAGAAGCGCCACCAGGCGTTCGTCGAGGGCGCCGTCGAGAACGGCCTCGAGCGGCAGACGGCGGAGGAGATATTCGGGCTCATCCTGCACTTCGCCGGCTACGGGTTCAACAAGGCGCACGCCAGCGCGTATGCGTTCCTCGCCTTCATCACCGCCTACTTGAAGGCCCACTTCCCCACCGAGTTCATGGCCGCCAGCATCTCCTGCGAGATGGGCGACACCGACAAGGTGGTCGCCCTGATGGAGGAGTGCCGCCAGATGGGCATCGAGGTGGAGCCGCCGGATATCAACGAGAGCCGGGCGGAGTTCACCCCCATCGGCGAGGAGCGCCTGCGCTTCGGCCTCGGCGCGGTCAAGAACGTCGGCACGAAGGCCGTCGCCTGCATCGTGGAGGCCCGCGAAGAGGGCGGCCCGTTCGAGAACCTGTTCGGTTTCTGCGAGCGGGTGGACCATCACGAGGTGACCAAGGGCGCCCTGGAGGCGCTGATGAAGGCCGGCTGTTTCGACGCGCTGCCCGGGCACCGCGCCCAGCAGATGGCGCTGCTGCCGACGGCCATGAAGGTCGGCGCAAGGGTGCGGCGCAACCGGCTGCTGGGGCAGAAGTCGCTGTTCGGCGGACTGCCGGATGAGGATCCCGACGCGCGCATGGAGGCCAACCTGCCCGACGTGCCGCCGCTGAGCGACCGCGAGCTGGCCCGGCAGGAGAGGGCGGCCCTCGGCCTCTACGTGCGCTACGATCCCCTGGTGGACCACCGGCCGCGGCTGCGGCGGTTCTGCACCTGCACCGCCGACGAACTGGAGGCCGCCGCCGAGGACCGTGTCGTTGTCATGGGCGGCATGGTCGAGAACGTCCGCCGGCGCACCACCCGTGCGGGCGATCCGATGGCCATCCTGAAGGTGCTCGACGCGCGGAACACGTTCGAGTGCGTGATGTTCCCGCGCGCCTACGAACAGCACGCCGACGCTGTGGCCGAGGGGGAGGTGCTGTTCTTCGTTGGGCGGGTGCGCCACACGCGCGGCACCAGCCTGCAGGTGGACCAGGTTCTGCCGCTCGATCAGGCAAAGGCGAAACTGGCGAAGGCCGTGTTCGTCACCGTTCCCTGCGCGGATGCCGATGCCGAGCTGTGGGCCTCCCTGAAGGGGCTCCTGCAGGGCAGCCAGGGGCACGTGCCGGTGTTCGTGGACCTGGTCAGCGACGGCTTCCTGCTGCGCTCCCGCCTGTCGAACGGGCTGAAGGTGGACGCCTCCGAGGAGCTTGCCCGGCGCATCGAGGAACTGGTCGGGGCGGGCAACGTGCGGTTTGCCATCGCCGGGGCGGAGGGCTGAGAGCCTGTTGAACAATGGACAGGCCCGGCGTTGCGGACCGAAGAGACATTCCTATGGACGGTTGGCATGTAGCGCAGGCGCCCTCGCCTGTGGAAGCTCAGCCGGGGGCGACTGAGCCACATTCTTCAACAGGCGGCTGAGCGATGAGGATCCTCGGCATTGACCCCGGCACGCGCGCCTGCGGCTACGGGGTGATCGAGACCGACGGCCGCAGCGAGCGGGCGATAGACTACGGTGTCGTGCGGGCCAGGGGCGCCGAACTGCCCGCGCGGCTCAAGACAATCTTCGACGGCCTGGTGGAGGCGGTCCGCGCCGCCGAGCCGGAAGTGGCGGCGGTGGAGGGCGCGTTCTTCGGCAAGAACGTCCGCACCGCCCTGAAGATAGGCGAAGGGCGGGGAGTGGCCCTGCTGGCGGCCGCCAGTTGCGGGGTCGAGGTGGTCGAATACGCTCCGGCCGAGGTCAAGAAGTCAGTAGTCGGCAGCGGTCGCGCGCACAAATCGCAGGTCCAGAAGATGGTCTGCACGGTCCTGGGCCTGCCCGAGGGCGAGCTGGCCGAGGACGCCGCCGACGCCCTCGCCATAGCCATCTGCCACGCCCACCGGAGCGCCGGTCCCGCATAGCGCATCGCAACGAGGGCAGGGGATGCGACGCCCGTCCGGCAAGAGGACAGGCCCCCGTGCCGACGCCGGCCGGATTCTCCCCACAACGGGCGGGAAAGTGTGGTATCATAGCAGCAGACTGCACTCGGGGCCTGCTCTCTCCGATGGCTTTGAGATGGCCGTCGGCGCGAGCAAGCGGAACCAAGGGCGAACGGGTAGGCCGTCTGCACGGGGCAGGGCCATTTGAAAGTCGAGAGTGATGCTCTGGTGTGGGCCGTCGCCCGGCATGCGCAACAGCTCTGGAGGGGCGCGCTTTGTCGCGTCCGTGCTCGCCCCTATCCCAATCCGGGTAGGCGCGGCGTCTTCGGGCGCCGTACGGCGGCCCTGGTCCGGCGGGGACGCCGGACCTACCCATTAGTGTGCGGCTTGCCGCCGGCCGTTACTGAGAAGCTGGAGATGGCGCATCTTCCGAGAAGCCATTGCGACCGAAAACTAACGGCTCAGGTCGTTTCAGGGGATAACTAAATGGCCCTGTGCCTGGGGGCCTCTCCTTGCGCTGGACGACACACGTGAAGACTGCACTGGTGCCTGCCGGGATAGGACTGTGCATCGCGGCTCTACTCCTTCTGGGTAGCGGCGGGGGATGCAGCGAAGCCGTTCCTCCTGCGCTGAGCATAGAGGCGACGCAGGCTGCTGCGGATGGCAGCAATCAGTTTGCGCTCGACCTGTACGCCCAACTCCCGGACGAAGGGCCGAACGTGTGTATCTGCCCGTTTGGCGTCCGCACCGCGCTGGCGACCGCCTACGCCGGGGCGCGGGGCGAGACGGCCCGTCAGATGGCGGAGGTGCTGCACGCCGGCGGCGCGGCCGGGCAGTTGCACCGACGTGTGTCGGGACTGAGCCGTGCGCTGAGGGCAGGCGCGGGGCGAGCGGGTTACGAGGTGCACACTGCGAACGCGCTGTGGGTGCAGAGCGGCTACGACCTGCTGCCGGAGTTCCGGCACACCGTGCGAGGCTACTACGACGCCCAGCTCGCCCGGGCCGACTTCGCGACCGAACCCGAGGAGGCCTGTCGGCGAATCAACGGCTGGGTCGGCAAGCGTACGCGCAGCAGGATCCCGCGACTGCTGGATCCGGGCGCCCTCGACCGGGAGACCGTGCTCGCGCTGGTGAACGCCGTCTACCTGAAGGCGCTGTGGCAACACGAGTTCCTCCCGCAACACACGGCGCCGGGGCGCTTCCGGGTCTCTGAGGACAGAAGCGTCGAGGTCCCGATGATGAAGCAGACCGCCGGCTTCCGCCATGGGGCGTGGGAAGGCGGCCGGGCGGTCGAGCTTCCCTACAGGGGCGCCGAACTCTCCATGGTGGTGCTTCTGCCTGACGAAGGGCGGGACCTGGAGGCATTCGCAGCGGGCCTGACGAAGGCCGTCCTCGCCGAACGGCTGGAGTCGTTCCAGGACGAACTGGTCACCGTTGTGCTGCCCAGGTTCAAGCTGTCCTGGGGAGGCCGGCTGGGCGACGCCCTGAGGGATCTGGGCATGAGGGACGCCTTCTCTCGCGCAGAAGCCGACTTCTCCGGCGTGGGCGGCCGGCGGGGGCTGTTCCTGTCACTGGTTCAGCACCGCACGTACCTGGCCGTGGACGAACGAGGAACCGAGGCCGCAGCGGCAACCGCCGCGCTGCTGAAGTCCGCCGTGCGCGAGGAGAACGTGGTGCGGGTTGACCGCCCGTTCCTCTTCGTCATCCGCCACGTGCCAAGCAGCGCGATCCTCTTCATCGGCCATGTCAGGGACCCGTCGGCGGGCGAAGCTGCACAGGCGCAGCCGAGGCAATAGCCGCCGGGCAGCGCTCGCGTCGCGGCTTCCTGGAGCTGATGTATCCCGCCCCGGCTGGTCTGCGCCGACCGGCACGGAGTCCCGCGACGGGGAAGGCTCTCGCAGGCAGGGTCATTCAATTCTCTGACTGAACCGACCTGAACTGCCGAGTTGCTGCCCGAGAAGGGACCTGGCCTATGTGGCACGGCCGCCCTCGGCCGTGATCCGTCTTCTGCCCCCAGCCGAGGGCGGCTGGGCTACACACTGTGGGGGTTCTGGGCCGGGGGAAAGTGCGCTGCTGACGACTTTTGAATGACCCTGCTCTCGCAGGGCAGGCTCTGGGCGAAGAGCGCAAAACTATGATATCATGGTGCCGCGTTGTGTTCGGTGCGGTCGCTGATTGGTGGGACCATGTCAGGGACCGCCGGCGTCGCGAGGCGCCGGGTTGCGCCGGATTCGCCTTCCGCGAACGGGGCCGGTGCGACTGCGGCTGGTATCCGGGGGCCCCAATGCGGGAGCCGCCTGCTGGAAGCTCGAGCACTCCCCTGGGACCGAGGTGAACGCGCCCGGTTCTGTGGCTGACAGTTCGGCGAGGAGACGCTTATGGAGCGGCTGAGGCACAAAGCGAAATGGGTTGCCATTGTCATTTCCGTACTGCTGGGTGTCCTCGTCGCTGGGTTTCTCCTTCGCAGCTCATTGCTTCGGGCAGCGGCCCACTTCGGCGCTGCTTCTGTTGTGAGGGTCCTGGTGGCGGTCGGGGGCAACGCTACGCCCCCGATTGGCGCGGCCGGACGGCGGTGCACAATGCGGCAGCCGGAGGGGACAGCGCCCTGATGGAGTTCCTGCTGGCGCACGGGGCTCAGGTGAATGGGACCGATGATGCGGGCATGACGCCCCTGCATCACGCGGCGCGCGCAAGCAACACCGAAGCGGTGTGGTGTCTCCTGAAGCACGGGTCTGCCGTCGGTGTGCAGGACCAGGACGGATGGACGCCGTTGCACTGGGCCGCACGAAATGGTGCGCCCGAGGTGGCGGGTGCGCTGCTGCTGAGCGAAGCGCCCCTGGACGTGCCGGACAGCTACGGATGGCGGCCGGTGCACTGCGCCGCTGCGGAGGGGAACGCCGATGTGCTGGCGCTTCTGCTGGAGGCCGGCGCGGACCCGGGCGGGAGGATCAGGGAGGTGCCGGAAGATACCACCAGGTGGGCATACGAGTACGAGTTCGTGCGAGACTGGCTTGGGCGGAAAGTGAGGAGGGCAGGGCGGCGCGAGACGCCCTTGCACATGGCTGCTGCTGACGGGAACGTCGAAGTCGCAGCCCTACTCATCGGAGCTGGCGCTGACATCGAAGCACAGCACTATCACGAGGGCGCGACTCCACTGATACTCGCGACACAAGCTGAGCACCGCGCCATGGTGCGAGTGCTGCTCGATGCGGGTGCGGATCCCAATACCAACCCGAGGGACAAGGGGGGCCTGTGTGTGCCTGCGCTTTACTACGCTGTGGAGAACCGAGACCTGGCGACGGCGGCCCTGCTGGTCGCGGCGGGCGCGGACCCCGAGTGCTCATTCGGAGATCTGGGAACCGCTCTGATGTCGGCGAAGAAATACTATCCCAACAAGGAGATGATCGCCCTTCTCAAGGGGAAGGGCAGGTGGTGGCCCGCTAAGAAGGTACCCTGATGGTGACGCGGACCACTGCAGCGGGGTGCTTCCGGACGGCGAGCTGGCCGAGGAAGCCGCCGACGCCCTGGCCATTGCCGTCTGTCATGCCCCCTTGCCCGTGGAGGAAGGACACGGATTGAGGCGCATGGGCACAAATGCACAGGCAGGCAACCGGCCCAAGAGCCAGGCCTTAGTGATCCGTGTTCGTCTGCCCTTCGACTACGCTCAGGGCCTTGAGCCCGTCGAAGCGCGTTCATCTGTGGCTTACTTGTCGCTACGGCTACCGCCGGCTCGACTCGTTTCTGATCCAGCAACTCCGGATGCTCTACGGTGCGGTCTCCCCGCGTGCACTGCTCGGTGCGGGCCCTTCGGCGCCCCCGCGTCGCGGCCTCTGCCTTTTGATAAGGGGCGCCGGATCCGAGGTCAAGCAGGCGCCTCGGCTGCGTCTTGCGGGTGTGAGGGGCGGGTAGTATAATCACTGCTGCCGACCGGGCAGCAGGAGATGCGGGGCAGCAGGGCTTCTGCCGCCCCTTTTCCCCCGAGATTGCAGTTGCGCCATGGGCGCTGATCCCAGCCAGAATCAGAACGAGAACGGGTCGCCCGCAGAGGGCCGGCCCGGACCACTCGTGCCACTCTACGGCGGCACGGACATCGTGCCGGGCATACAGGCATTCCGCAGGGGGGACATAGTCCTCTACACCGTGCGCGGGGAGCCGGAGCTGGTCCAGGAACTGATCGGCCGGCTCGACCGGGAAGGCATCGGCGAACTGGTGGCTTTCATAAGCCACCGCACGGGCGAAGAGGAAGCCGACGAACAAGGCGATTAGCCCGGCGGCCGCTCCGGTTTGGTGAACGGGCGCGACTGCACGTTGTTCTCTTCGTCGTATTCAGCCACTCTGTCGTCGGGGTCGGCCGTTGCCGTGACCATTTGCTCCTGCTTGCCCAGCTCGTAGGGGCCGGACATCAGCTCCCGGCGCTCGCCGGGGCGCAGCGGGCCAACGCGGTAACGGTGCACCTGGAGGGTTCCCTCGGTTTCTTCGCCGGGTTCAACGGTGATGATCACCTCGAAGCGCGGCGCCCACACGGGCCCCTCGTTCGTCACGGCGGCGAACACGAAGGTCCCGCGCGCCGGATCGGCGCCCACTCCCAGCTCCGCATGCACCCGGATGTCGGGCAGGTAGTTACGCTCCCGGCCTTCGGGGATGACGCGCTCGAGACCCTCCAGTTCGGGCAGGAGCCGGCCGACGACAGCGGCGGCGTTCGCCGCGGCCAGTGAGCGGTTCTGCCGATACTGCTCCATGGCCTCCGGACCGGCGTCGTCACTGATGGCGCGAATGTCCACGAACGGTATGCCCTCCCGGGCACACGCCTCGGTCACGAACCCGGCTCCCATCTGGGCGGCAAGCGCCCCGGACTCCTCATTGACCCTCCTGCGCACGTCGGCGGCGCTGATGAAGCCGCCCACCGTGGCGATATCAACCACTGCGACGTGCGGTCCGCGTCGAGCGCGCTCAGGGGCTTCGATGTCCGCCTCGTGCACTGCCTCCTCGGCGGCAGTGACCAGCCACGGCAGGGCGGGGAAGGCATGCGGCGGCTGCCAGCTCTCCGGCAGTTTGCCCTCCGGCGTGACGAAGCCATAGGGATGGAAGACGGTCCGCCGGCCGACGACGATGTCTCCCACCTGCAGGCCGTCCACCAGGGCGCCGGCCTCGCCCACGCAGATCACCTCCCGCGGGCGCAGGTCACGGATGAGTGTCTGCGCCGCGGCCCGCGCGTGCTCCGTCTGCAGCCCACCGGTCGCGAGGGCCACGCGTCGGTGTCCCACGTCGCCAAAAACGGCCTGCCACTGGTCCGACTGCCAGGTATGGCTTCCCTCGAGCCGGCCCGCAAGGTCGGTTTCCGCGACGGCTTCCGACATTACGACCAGCGTCAGAGGGCGTGCCCTGCGTGCAGGCGCGGCCGCACCTGCTGTCAGCAGGGCGAATACCGCGGCAAATCCCATGGCCCAGATACGTTTCATCTCCCTGTTCTCCTCACAAGATCTGCCTCCCAGGCCCCGGAGACATTCTACCGCGCCGCCTGACCTCTGCCAAACGGTTCGGAGTCCCGCCGCAGCTCACCTGCGTCTGCACTGCGGGGGCCATTGCGCGTCCTGGCGGACTGCACGGCGGCCCGGTCACCGTCCGGAATCAAGCGGCACGTGGGTGGTTCAGTCCCTGCCGGCGCGCCC
>JAWOCH010000219.1:0-5786 GCA_046483865.1 Candidatus Brocadiia bacterium
CGGCCGGCGTTAGGCTCCGTTGTGGAGGCCGGACTATGCAGAAGGCCGTCCTCACCTGCCCTCACTGTGGCAGGAAGATACCCGTCTATGAGGACGAGGCCGGCTCAACCGGCACCTGCCCCGATTGCGGCAGGGAGCTGAAGGTGCCCGCCGAGCTGTTCTCCGAGCAGGACGAACAGGCGGACGAATGGCCCGCGGACCTGCCTTCAGGGCCGCAAAAGGACCAGCCCGGGCCGCCCCCCACGCCGCCGTTGTTCGAGGTACCGGACGAGCTGGAGCTGGAGACGAGGGATGAGCCCGCTCCGCCCGCCGGTAGGCCGGCCTACGAGGTGCCCGATGAGCTGGAGCTGGACATCGAGGAGCCGGCCGCCGCGCCGGCGCCCGTGCCCGGCGCGCCCGTTGCCCCGTCGCAGGCGCCGGAGAGGCAAGTACGCCGGGAAGCCCCGCGCGAAGTGCGCAGCCGGCGGGGGGGCCGGGTCGCCAGGCCGTTGCCCTCCTGGGCGGGGACGCTGGTGGGTTCCTTCCTGGCGGCGGAGGCCGTTGTGGTGCTGGGCGACGGCTGGAAGGCATGGCTCCAGTATGCGGCCATCGGCGCCCTGCTGCCCATCGCCGTGGCCTACGCCAGCATCATACCGGGGTTCGGTTGGGCAGCCGTCGGGGGACTGCTCGTGTTCGTTTACATCGCGGTGGACATCAAGTTCGTCCCCGTGATGGGACTGCTGTTCCTGCCTTTGGCCTTCCTGGTGAGTCCGGCGCTGGCCGTGTCGGCATTCGTGGTCATCGGCGCGCCGGCGGGGGCTATGTACTACTACATGGTGGAGGCTGCCGCTTGGGGGGCGCGGCCCGTCCAGCAGGCGCGCCTCAGCGTCGTGGACGACATCTTCACTCCGGCCATCCTGGTGACTACGGCCTCCATCGTGATGGCGCTTGTGCCCGGCGCGGTTGCCTATGCCCTGGCTCGCTACAGTGGCGAGGCGCGGGCCGATGAGCTGGTCACGGCGCTGCTGCGGGGCGAGGAGCTGGTGCCGGCCGTGCAGCAGGCCAACCTGGGCTGGCCTGCTCTGGTCATCCTGGGCGCCCTGCTGTTCGTGTTCTTCTTCTTCCCCATGGTGGCCATGGCGCTGGGCGCCTCCGAGAAGGTCACCAAAGCCCTGAACCCGTTCAACGCGGTGATGGGCGTCCTGCAGGCGCCGCTGGAGTATGCGCTGCTATGGCTGTTCTGCCTGCTGCACGTGGCGGCTGTGTTCGTCGCGGCGGCGTTGCTTTCGGTGGGTCTCTCGGCCGTGCTGCCGCCTCTGCTGGCGTCGCACGCAGCGTCCGTGGGGTTCATGCTGCTGGCCTGCTACTTCGCCTCGGCTTGCGGCTGGCGAATGGGCATGTTCCTGCACCGGCACAGCCAGATCGCCGAACTGGTGTCCTGAGCCACCGTCAGCCCGGCCAGCGCACCGAAGACGGGTCCCGTAAGCTCCACGGACGTCGTCCCTTCCACGACGAGAGGATCACCAGCTACAGGGGATGACCACGCCGACGGGCAACCGCCGAGGTCCGCTGCCGGACAGCTGAATGACCCCTGGCCGCAGCGGCACTTGACGGCCAGCCGGCGCCTGACTAAGGTGAACTGAACGTCCGGAGCGAGCGCACGGGCTGTATTGCTCACGCGGAGACGTGCAGGATGAGGTGTTATATGCTGCGGGGGCGCATTCTGGCCTTTGCAGGCCTGGTGGCCGTTCTGGCACTGGCCGGCCTGAGCGGCGGGTGTGCGGAGGAGCACGAGCCCCCCTACTACGTCGAGCAGCTCGGTCATGCCAAGCAGGAAGTCCGCGATCGGGCCAAGGAACAGCTCAAGAAGCTGCAGGAGCAGGCCATCCCGGCCCTGCGCGTCGGCATGGAGAGCGACAGCGAGGAGGCCCGCAAGGGGTGCCTCGACGTGCTGGGCAACGTCCGCAGGATGGACTCGCTGACCCTGGCCGGCCAACTGCTGGACGACCCTTCGACGGGCGTGCGGATCAAGGCGGTCCAGACCATCGCCAAGCTCGCCAGTGTCTGGAAGGACAAGGCCGTCGAGTTGCTGGCCCGCGCGTTGAGCCAGGATGAGCCGGAGGTGGTCTGGGAGGCCGCCAAGGGGCTGAAGGAGATGCGATACGAGGACGCAACGGCCGCCCTGCGGCGCAAGTACGAGGAGCCGACGGGCATGCAGCCGCTCTATGCCGCCCGGCGCCTCTATGAGCTGGAGCCGGAGCCGGCCATCGCGCAGCGACTGCTGGAGGGCCTTCTGGCCGAGGAGGAAGCCGTGCGAACCGCCGCCATACACGGCATCCTGGGCAGGCGCAACCCTGGCGGCAACCTGGCCCCAAAGGGCCTGCTGGATGGGATCATCGGTCCCCTGGTCCGGTTTGCCGACAGCCACCCGGACGCCCCCCGGGTGCAGGAGCTGGTGGCCGAGGTCCGTGACGAACTCATCAGGGAGATAAGTGAGATACTGGATACCGCACGGGCGGCGACGATACTGGACGCGCTGGCGGTGATAGCCGACCGGCCCAGCGTCGAGAAGCTGATAGCCGACATGAACGACGGCCGGCTGAACAGCACCTGGCGTGTGGCCGCTGCCGGCAGCCTGGGCGAGGCGGCCCGCTCCGAACGCATCAGCCCGTCCCTGAAGCAGCGGGCCATCGAAGCCCTGTCCAATACGCTCGTTGACACGTCCACCGACAACCGCGTGCGCATCGCGGCCTCCATCTCCCTGTGCCGCCTGGAACAGCGCAATGGTGTGACGTTCCTCCTCACGGAGCTGGACCGCTACCAGGAGACAGTCAGCGGGGAGGAGGATCTGAGCGAGTCCGAACTGGACAGCCTGACCGAGCTGCGGATCCGGGCACAGGAGGCCCTCACCGCCAGCGGCGACTTCGTGGTGGACTTCCTGCGCGAGAAAGCGGCCCAGGAGGATGCCGGCCCGATCATACTATGGGCGGCTGCGAAGACCTTCGGCGATCTGCGGGTGCGCGATACGGTGCCCTTCCTGAAACGTTGCCTGGCGGAGGGGCGAAGCCCCGAGATAGCCGTCCAGCCCGACGGCGACCTGGGCGGACAACTCGATCTGGAGACGCCGGACGACGCGGAAGAGGAGAAGGTGGCCGCCCTGACGGATGCGCTGGAGATCTACGCCAAACCCGACTACGTCCGCTGGACGGCCGCCGCCGCCCTTGGGCGGATCGGCACGCCGGAAGCGCTGGCTGCCCTGCGGGAGGTCGAGCAGCAGGAGCGGGACTTCCTGGACCGGCTCAGGCAGAACGCAGAGCGGCCCGACTACCACCTGCGGGCGCCGGTGATCGGCAAGGTAATGCGCCGCCACGAGGACGTGCTGTTCTACATCCGGCTGGCGCTCGGCCGCCTGGCAGCGGCTCAGCGCACCGGATCGTAACCGCCCGGGAACAGCGGGTTGCACCGCAGGATGCGCCACACCCCCTTGGCCACGCCCACCAACAGCCCCTTCTTGCGCACGGCTTCCACCATGTATTCGCTGCACGTGGGACGGAACCGACAGACCGGCGGGAGCAGCGGTGACAGACATCGCTGGTAGATGCGCACCACGCCGATGACGGCTCCCGCGCCGAGCCGCTCAGCCAGCCGTATCGGCATCAGCAGTGTCGTCAGCCCGCGCATTCAGTTGCTCCACTACCTGCAGGAATGCCTGCTCCACCTGCGTCGCCTCGCCCGGTTCCGCTTCCCAGGCGACCGAGACGGCCATGTCATACGGTTGCCGCAGCCGGTGTCGGTTCAGGCGAAACGCCTCCCGGATGGCCCGTTTCCAGCGGTTGCGCACCACCGCAGGACCCACCCGCCGGCCGACGGCCAAACCCAGCCGGCTGTCCCCTTCGTCCCGGGGCAGGGCGCGCACGCGCAACGGATAGGCCGTCAGGCGCAGCCCCCGCCGGCGCAAGCGCTGGAAATCCCGCTCGCGGATGATGCGCGCCTGCTTCGGGAAGCCGTACTTCTTCATCGCTGCCTCTGGAGAAGCGCCCGCAGCTCGACCAGCCAGTCGTCCACGTCGAACGCAAGTTCGGGATCGGCAACGGAAGCCGGCCAGCCGTAGCGGTAGGTCAGGCCCGGCGTCTCGATCATCACGCAGGGGATGTCCCACCATACGCCGCGGCAGCAGTCCGCGATCTCCTCAAGCGTGATCAGGTGGTCCCCCCGCCTGCCGGTCCGGTCATCGGTCACGATCTGCCACTTCGGCTCATAGGTGATGCACTCCTCGGTCAGTGTCAGATGGCCGGTGCTCACGTCGTACCATTCGCAGACCGGATGGGGGAAGTAGCGCACCTCGCTGCGCAACAGGTATTCCAGGTCCAGCACACGGCGGGGCAGCGGGCCGGCATCGACGGCGAACTCCTGCGGGTCGACCTCTATCTCCCGCACGCCCTCCAGGGATGGTCCCTCGGCGACCAACTCGCGCACAGCACGCAGAACGGAGGCCGCGTCGGGGCCCTCCGCCCGCACGGTCACCCGCTGGTCCGCCGGCCAGATGCGTACGGCGTCGGCCAGCTCCGGGTGTTCCGCGCGCAGATACTCCTCCAGCGCGCGGGCGGCCTCGCCCACTGTAACCCCGGTTGGGGCGGACTTCAACACGTGCAGACCCAGCCGGGTGGGCCGTATGCGCAGCTCTGTCTCCATGTCCATGCTCACTGTGCCAGCAGGTCGTTCAGACCGTGCGACGTGTGCGTTACCAGGGCGCCATCCTTCGACCGGACGAACATCAGGCACTCGATGCCCGCCATTTCCTCGACCAGGGCCAGACCCTCTTCGGGCTCCATCACGCTGAGCGCCGTTGCCAGAGCGTCTGCTGTGGTGGCATCCGGCGCGACCACCGTCACGCTGGACGCGCTTTCAGCAGGCCGGCCGGTGCGCGGGTCAATGACGTGGGAGAGCCAGCGCTCCCCGACGCGGAAGCCCCTGGCGTAGTCCCCGCTCGTGGCTACCGCGCAGGAACGCAACAGGAGGACGATTTCGGCGTCCGCGCCCGGCGGCGGACGCACCTGCACGCGCCAGCCCTCTGCCGCGTCCGGCGTCCCCAGCAGGCGCATGTCCCCGCCCACGTCCACCAGCGCGGTACGCACGCCGGCCCCCCGCAGCGCCTCGGCCGCCTGGTCAACACCGTAGCCCTTGGCGATCCCGCCCAGGTCCACCCTCATGCCCTTCTCTGCAAAGGACGCCCGGCCGCCTTCCAGGCGCAGCTTGCGCCAGCCCACCGACAGGCGGGCGAGCCGCAGCTTCTCCTCCGACGGCACGGCTCCTTCGCGCTCGGCGTTGCGCCACAGGTTCCGGAGCGGGGCATAGGTTACGTCGAAGGCGCCGCCCGTGAGCTGCGATACTTCCCGTGCTTTCCTCAGGACCTCGACCGTCTGCTCGGACAGATTCATCGCCCGGCCTGCGCCCAGCCGGTTCAGGCGACTCACCTCGCTGTCCGGCCGGTAGGTGCTCATCAGGCGTTCGGTCTGGCGGGCGGCGCCGACTGCCGCCTCCAGCGCGGTGCGGGCAGCCCGGGGGTCGTCCACGGCGGCAACGATGCGGCCGTCCGTTCCCATGGCCTCGAAGCGGACCTCGTGCATCCCTTGCCGGGGCGCCGGGCCGATCGCCAGGTCCGCTCCGGATTCCTCGCCCGTCGGCCCGAGGATGAGGACCGCCGCCAGCGCCGCAGCGCCCAGCAGCGCCAGGCCGGCCGCGTAGCTGTAGTTGGACGTTCGCTTCGCCATGTCCGGTGCCTGACACCGACGCATGATAGGGTAGAC
>JAWOCH010000237.1:0-17042 GCA_046483865.1 Candidatus Brocadiia bacterium
GGCTTCACGACGGGGGTCTTCGTGGCTTACTTCCTGGCCGGGGTGGCCCTGGCGGAGGCACTGCGCCAGATTGACCTGCTGCCGTGGCTGAGTCGGGCGCTGACCTGGGGGATCATCGGCGCCCTGATGGTGCTGGCCGTGCTGAGCTTCCGGGACGCTGCACGGGCCGCCTCGGGGCAGTTGGAGGAGATGTCGCTGAAACTCCCCGCCTGGCTGCGCCGACGCATCAACGCCGTCATCGCGCGGCGTCTGCGGGCCCGGTGGCTTTTCGGCGGCGCACTGGCGCTGGGCATGTCGGTGTCGGTCCTGGAGTTCGTCTGCACGGGGCAGGTCTACGTGCCGCTGATCCGCTACATGACGGCCACCACCGAGACGCGGCTGCGCGGGCTGGCTCTGCTGGCTGTGTACGACGTGGCGTTCGTGCTGCCACTGGTAGTGGTGTTCGGGGCGGCGTATGTGGGACTGCGCTCCGAGAGCCTGATGGCGGCGTTCCGGCGCCACGTGGGCGCGGGAAAGGTGCTGCTGGGCATCTTCTTCCTGGCGCTGGGCGGGCTGTTGGTCCATGCTGAACTGGTCGGCTTCTGAACGGGAGGGAAGACATTGGCGCGATTCAGCAAGCTGCTCTCGATGCTGCAGGCGATGGCCGGCGCTGCCGCGCTGCTGGTCCTGTGCTGTCCGACGGCCCTGGCCGGGCCGAGGCTGGAACTGACGCCCGAGCGGCTGAACTTCGGCCGGATGAACCGGGGGGAGCGCGCCACCCGGATGCTGCGCCTGACGAACACGGGTGATGCGGCGCTCGTGGTGAGCGGGATCCGCGCTTCCTGCGCCGAATGCGTGGTGGGGGACCTCGGAGGGCGGCGTCTGGAGGCCGGGAAGAGCCTGCAACTGCCGGTCACCTTCGTGGCCACAGACGTGCCGGGGGGGCACACGGCGCACTTGACATTGCACACCAACGATGAGAAAACTACCTTGCACCGTGTCTACCTGGACGTCGAGATAGTGGCGGTGGCCAGCCCGCGGCTGGTGGTTCTGCCCGGCAGGCTCGACCTGGCGGTGGTCAGGGCGGGCCAGCCGGTGGAGCGAAGCCTCCTGCTGCACAACGTGGGAGAGGCGCCGTTGCGGATCCGTGACTTCACGGCCAGCCCGGGCGTGAGCATCGAGAGCGAACTGCCCGCCGAGCTGGCCAGCGATGAGCAGCACGTCCTGAAGCTCCGGCTCGACGCGCCCGAGCCCGGCGTCGTGAACTCCCATGTTGCTCTGGTTACGAATCAACCGGGCCGGAGGGTGACGACCGTGCCCATCGGCGGGTACGCGGCGCGTCCCGAGCAGGTGGAGCGGTTCGTGGACGGCATGATCGTGCGCCTGGGCCGGCAGGGGGGGAGTGTGCAGGTGCTGAACCGGGCTGCGCACGTTGCGTGGCTCAGAGTCGGCCAGACCGAGACGCCCATCTCGCCCGGGGCCACCGTGGAGGTGCCCGGCCAGGAGGCGAGTCGCGGCGGCCGCATCCGGCTGATCATCGAGCTGCCGCTGCCGCAAGACCAAACCGAGGAGAAGCAGCCGTGACAACACGACCGGACGAGATGGACGTGTCGGCCGAGCAGCGAGTGGCAGCCTTCCTGAGCAACGTCGCCCGGGTGCGGGAGTCCCTCCACCAGGTGATCGTCGGCCAGGATCAGATCATAGACCTGCTGCTGATATGCGCCATCAACGGGCACCACGCGCTGCTGCAGGGGGTGCCCGGCCTGGCCAAGACCCTGATGGTGAAGGCCCTGGCGGCGACCTTCGACTGGAAGTTCCGGCGGATCCAGTTCACCCCCGACCTCATGCCGGCGGACATCACCGGCTACGAGCTGCTGGCCAGCGACGAGACCGGCCGAGGCCGGCAGGCCATGGTGTTCCGCCCCGGGCCGGTCTTTGCCAACCTGGTTCTTGCCGACGAGGTGAACCGCGCCGCGCCCAAGACGCAGTCGGCCCTGCTGGAGGCGATGGCCGAGCTGCACGTGACCGTCGGCGGCAAGACCTATCCCCTTGAGCAGCCCTTCCTGGTGGTGGCCACCCAGAACCCGATCGAGCAGGAGGGCACCTATCCGCTGCCCGAGGCCCAACTGGACCGGTTCATGATGGAGATTCGGGTCGGCTACCCCTCCACCGCGGAGGAGCGTCAGATAGTGGAGCTGACGGCCGCCGGCCAGCCCCCCCTGCCCGAACCGATAATGGGCCGGCGCCAGTTCATGGAGCTGCGCGAGCTGGTCGGCAGCATGCCGCTGCCGGGTTCGGTGGTCGAGTACGCCGTGCGGCTCTGCGCCGGTTCCCGGCCCGACAGCGACCATGCAACCGCCGAGGTGAAACGCTACGTCGAGTGGGGCGCCGGACCGCGTGGCACCCAGTTCCTGATCGCCGGGGCGAAGGTGCGCGCCCTGCTGCAGGAGAGGACCACACCGACCTTCGCCGACGTGCGCGCCGTGGCGCTGCCCGTGCTGCGGCACCGCATCATCCCCAACTACCAGGCCGTCGGCGACGGTGTCAACGCCACCGACATCGTCACCGGCCTGGTGGAAGCCGTCCCCGAGTGAGTGGAGCAGGCCTCATGGCCAGGCAGAGGATGGAGAGCCAGTTCCTGGAGATGGGCGTGCTGAGCCTGCTGTCCCACCTGCGATTCGGCACCCAGCAGGTGGTCGAAGGGGCCTATGCGGGCCGGCACCGCTCCCACCACGCCGGCGGCGCCTCAGAGTTCCGGGAGCACCGCCAGTACAGCCCCGGTGATGACGTGAGGCGCCTGGACTGGAAGGTGCTGGGGCGAACCGGGCGGTCCTACGTGAAGGTATTCGAGGAGGAGACCAACCTGGTCGCCACGCTGGTGCTGGACGTGAGCCGATCCATGCTGTTCGGGGCGGAGTCGGAGCGGGACACGACCGGTTCGAAGCTGGACTACGCCCGCTACCTGTGCGCCGCCCTGGCTCACATCATCACCCGGGAGCAGGACCGTTGCGGGCTGGCCCTGGCCGCCACGTCGCTGGAGGAGTACATCCCCTCCCGGACCGGGTCCGCGCACATGGAGGCGGTTCTTTCCACCCTCGAGGGGGCCTCGCCGGTGCCCGAGACCGAACTGGCGACCCCCCTGCGTGACCTGTTTGCCCGCCTGACCGAGAGGGGATGCCTCATCATCCTGAGCGACTTCCTGGAGGAGGACCTGGACCGGCTCTTCTCGGCCATCCGGCTGTTTCGCCATCGCAACTTCGACGTCCTCCTGTTGCACATACTCCACCCGCTGGAGCGGCGGCTGCCGAGGGGGCCGGCCTACCGTTTCGTGGACCTGGAAGGGGAGGGCGTGCGGCTGTGTTCTCCCAACGAGGTGGCCGACCTCTACGAACGGCGCTTCCGCAGATTCCTGGACGGGATACGCTCGGTGGCCCTCGCCGCCGGGTGCCGCTATCACCTCTTCTCCACGTCAGTGCCTTACGTGCAGAACCTGAAGACGCTCCTGGTGGACAAGCGAGGCTGAGTCACAGAGACCCTCGCAGGGACTGAGGCAGTGAGTTTCGTCAACCCGGTCATGCTGGCGGTGGCGGCGGGGTTGCTCGCCGTGCCGCTGGCGGTGCACCTGCTGACGCGCCCGCGTCCGGTGCGCTTCCCGTTCTCGGCGGTGCGGTTTCTGGACAGCGCGCTGCGCCAGCGGCGGTTCTTCGCCCGGCTGCGCGACGCGCTGCTCCTTGGCCTGCGCATGTTGCTGTTGGCGGCGATCGCCCTGGCCTTCGCCCGGCCCCTGATCGAAGGGGCCGCCGGCAGGGACACGCCGGCCCCTCAGCGCCGGCTGGTGGTGCTGGACTGTTCCCGCAGCATGGATGCCCGGCGCGGCGGGGTGCGCGTCTTCGAGCGCGCCCACGCGCTGGCCCTGCGTCTTCTGCGGGCCGAGTCGGGCGTGCGGGCCAACCTCATTCTCGCCGCCGCGCGGCCGCGGGCAGTCTTTGAGGAGTTCTCCAGCAACTACCCCGCCCTCCAGGCGGAGGCGCGCAACGCCCGGGTGCGCCAGGAGGCCCTCGACGTGTCGGGCGCCCTCGCCCGGGCGGCCGAGATGCTCTCCGCCGAGGGGGCCGCGCACGAAGCATCGGAGCTGGTCATCGTCACCGACCTCCAGGCCGGCAACTGGGACGTCCGCGGGGGCGCGCAGTTGCCCGCCTCCACGAGCGTCCGGTTCGAATACGTGGGCCTCGACAGGACCGGCGACAACCTGGCCGTCACGGAGGTCTGCCCGGCCCAAAGGCCCTGCAAGGGCCGGGACGTCCTTCTGACCGTGGACGTGGGCAACTTCTCGGGTGCCCCCCACGGCCGCCAGGTGGTGGTCACCGCGAACCGGCGCGTCTACCGCAGGAGCATCGAGTGCGGGCCGTGGGATGGTGCGCGTGCCACGTTCCGCATCCCCGATGACGTGGCCGATGCCGCTGGAGGATGGGTCAGCGGGACAGCCCGGATCCTGGAGGCGCGCGACGCGCTGCCGGCGGACGACACGCGGCATTTCGCCTTCCGCGTGCAGGAGCCGCCGCGGTTCTGCCTGATCAGCCGCGAGGACCCCACCCGCGTGGGCACCGGTTCGTACTTCGTCTGGCGCATGCTGGATCCCGGCTCGCCGGGCATGGCCGAGCGAACCCATCTGGTGAGTCCGCCCGGTCTGGAACCGGACGAACTGGGCGGCGCCGACCTGCTGGTGCTGAACAAACCCGGTCTGCTGGAGCCGGAAGGGGCCCAACTGATCTCGGGGCTTCTGCTGAGGGGCACTCCCGTGCTCTACCTGCTGTCGGAGGAGGCGGACGCGCGGAACCTGGAGGCCATCCGGCGCGCCTGTGGCGGACAGCTCCGCCTGCCGGTGCAGCTCGGAGCGACCGGGGCGCGGGCGGACGGATTTGAGCTGGCCTCCGCCGAGTCATCGGCGGAGCCGTTCCGCTCGATGGGCGAGGACCTGCCCCGCATGCTGCGGTGGCTCAGGGTCCACAGACTGCTGGCGACCACGGCGGCGCCCGAGCCGCGCGGCCAGGTGCTGGCCTCCTGGGACGACGGGTCGGCCGCCATGTTCAGGACGGTCGCGAAGAACGGGACCCTGGTGGCCTGGAACGGCGCCGTGGAGGACTCCTCCCTGCCCCGCAGCGCCCTGTTCGTTGCCCTCATGCGGGAGCTGGCTCTTCAACTCACCCGGGGTCCGGGCGGAACCGGCGAGCCGTTCCCCAGCGGGGAGGCCCGTCTGCTGGACCTGCCGCCGGAGGTGGAGCCGTCCGCCCGACCGGAACTGCTCGACGCCGACGGCCGGGCAGTGGCCGGCTTCGAGCCGGCCGGTCGTGCGGAGGGGCTCGCCTGCCGATGGAACCCCGTCTCCCCGCCCGGCGTCTACAGAGTCACGGTGGGCGGTGAGACGGCGCTCACCGTGGCCAGCGGCTGTCCCGCCGAGGAGAGCGACCTGCGTCGGGCCGACGCCGACGGCATCGTGGCGGCCATGCAGGCCCCCGTCGAGGGTTCTGCCCGGCGGGGGACGGTCACCGTAAGGGGCCTGCCAGGCAGCCGCGAGGCGACCGAGGAGGTGGAGACCTGGCCGTGGCTGGTGGTGGTGGGGATCGTGGCGATGGTGCTGGAGCTGGCTGTTCTGAAAGTTTTTCGCATTTAGCCGGGCGGAGGAGAGGGTATGCGCACGCTCACTATTGACCCTCTGATCCCGGGGACGCTCTGGGCGCTGCTGGCCGTGGTGTCGGTGGCGGCCATCGCCCTGTATCTGCTGGTGCGTCCGCCGCGGGTCTCGCGGGCCCGGCGCGTGGTGATAGGGCTGCTGCTGGTGCTGGGGGTGGGGGGGTTGCTCGCCGTGCTGCTGAATCCCACCTGGCAGCAGGTCAAGCAGGCACTGCCGCGTCGGCCCCCGCTGGCCGTGCTGGTGGACACCTCCGGCAGCATGGATACCGCCGATCAGCGGGGAAAGACCCGACTGGATGCCGCCCGCCGGCTGGCCGGGCGCCTCGCCGAGGAGCTGGACGAGCCGTTCGAGGTCTCGCTCTGGTCCTTCGATACGGAACTGAAGGCGCCCACGGCCCAGGAGCTGGCATCGGCCCGGGCAGACGGCATGGCGACCGACCTGGGCGGCTGCGTGCAGCGTGCCCTCAGCTCCGCCGTGGGGGAGGAGGGCGCCATGGTGGTCCTCAGCGACGGCATCAGCAACGTGGGCGACCCCTCCTCCGGCGTGGCCGAAGCCGCCCGCACCGCCAGGGCCATGGCTACGCCGATCTTCACCCGCACCATCGGCAGCAGTGCCACTGTGGAGGACCTGGAGGTGGTGGTCACGACGCCGTCGGAGCTCGGCTTCGTGGGCCAGCGCGTGCCGTTGGCTGCCCTGGTGCATCACGCGGGGGTGGAGGGCATCGCGCGGGTTGCACTGCGCCACGAGGGGGAGGTACTCGAGTCCACGACGGTGGCCCTGCCCACCATCGGGCCGGCCTACGTCAGCTTCCAGGTGGACTGCGAGGCGCCCGGGCTCTCACGCTACGTGCTGGAGGCGGAAGCCCGGCCGGGCGAGATCGTACGAGGCAACAACACCGGCGTCGCCTACGTGAGAGTCACCGACGAGCCAATCTGCGTGCTCGTGCTGGAAGGCAAGCCCTACTGGGACTTCAAGTTCCTTATGCGGCGGCTGGCCAGGGACGAGAGCCTGCGGGTCAGAGGCGCCGTGCGCATACGGCGGGGCAGGGTGTTCGTGCGCGAGATAGTGCCGGCCGCCGGGGACGCCGAGGAGGAGCTGGACTTCGAGGAGCACGTGGAGCAGGTCGCCGGCGGAGAGGCCCTGCTCGGCTCGTACGAGCAACTGCAGGACTGCCACGTGCTGGTGTTCGGGCGAGACGCGGAGGCGTTCCTGACCCCCGCCGCCATCGAGAACGTGGCCCGGTGGGTCAGCGAGGACGGCGGGGCCATGGTCTGCGCCCGGGGGTGCCCGGTGCAGAAGATCACCGAGCGGCTGGACGCGCTGATGCCGGTCAGATGGGAGGAATCCCCGGAGGCGCGCTTCCGGATCCACATGACCCGCGACGCGCGCAGGGCGGGCTGGCTGCCCGTTCGCGCGCCGTTGATGCCCAGCCTGGGCACGCAGGCGGCGGTCGAGGAGGTCAAACCACTGGCGACCGTGCTGGCACGGGCCGACCCGGGCGGCCCGCTGGCAGGCATGCCCGTCATCACCATGCAGGGCTACGGCAGCGGAAGGGTTTTGGTGATCGAGGGGTCGGGGCTGTGGCGATGGGCCCTCGCAGAAACGGACGGAGCGGACGAACCGGGAACCACTTATGGGGAGTTCTGGGGCAGCCTGGTGCGCTGGCTGGCCGGCTCGGCGGACTTCCCGCCCGGCAGCACGGCGGCCCTGCGCCCACTGCGGCGTGTGTTCACCACCCTCGAGCAGCCTTCGCTGCAGTTGCTGGTGCGGGAGGGGTCTCCTCTGGCGGGCGGGACCGCGCCGGAGGTGGAGATCGTCTCGGGGCAGGACGGCCGGGTGGCCGGGCGCGCCCGGGCGCTGCCTTCCGGGTCGAGCCGCGGCCTGCTGGAGGTCTCAACCGAGGCCCTGCCCGCCGGCTGGTACCGTGCCCGCGTGGTCCAGCCCCCGGTCGAGGAGGAGGTGGAGTGCGCGTTCGATGTCACCGAACCGCGGCAGGAGAAGGTGGAGCTGCGCGCCCGGCCGGCCGTGATGGCGCAGTTGGCCGAGGATTCCGGGGGGAAGGTACTCACCGAGGACGCCGCCGGCCAGGTGCAGGCCGCCTACTTCGAACAGTGGCAGGCACGCCACCCGGAGGAGTTCGAACGGACCCCCGTCTGGGACCGCCTGCCCTGGCTGCTTGCGGTGGCCGCGGCGTTGGGAGGCGCCTGGATCGTGAGACGGCGGGGAGGACTGGTGTAGCATGGACACGTTGATGGAGTCAGGCAGCGGCGCGACCCGGTGGCGCGAGGCCGGAGGGGCTCTGCTGGGGCGGCTGGGTGACTTCGGCCGGAGGGTCAGGAGCCTCGCGCTGATGGCGGCGCTGCTGTGGGCGGGGGCTGTCGCTCTGGGCGCGCTGCTGGCCGTGGCCTACGTGGACCTGCTGGTGGCGCTGCCGCCGGTGGCGCGGCTGCTGGGCGTGGCGGGGGCCGGGATGCTGGGTATCTTCGCGCTGTGCTGGACAGTGCTGACCGCCCGAGGCCGGGCGCGGGCCGCCAGCATGGCCCGCCAGGTGGACCGGGTGGCAGAGACCGGCGGGCAGGTCACCGCGGCCCTCGACCTGACGGAGCTGTCCTACGGCACGTCCGACCTGACGCTTGCCCTGGCCGGGATGGCCCTGGAGCAGGCCCGTCGGATAGTCTATCCCATTCCCGAGGAGCGGATTGCGCCTCTGCGGCAAGTCGGCCGGGCCGGGGGCGCACTGGCGGGCGTGGCGCTGCTCATCCTGACGGTGGGTGCCCTGGCCAACCGCGCCTTTGACACGGAGCTGGCCCGCCTGTTCGACCCCTGGGGCGATCACCCTCGCTACTCGCGGCACGTCTTCGAGGTGGAGCCCGGCGACACGGAGGTGGTCTACGCCGACAGCCTGACCATCCGGGCGAGGATCGGCGGGCCGCCGGCCGAGCATGTCGGCCTCGTGGTAGCCTCCGCCGACGGCACCCGCGAGACGCTGCCCCTGTTCGGCGAGCGCGGCCAGAGCTGGCGCGTGCAGTTGACCGACGTTACCGACCCCCTCACCTACTGGGTGACGACGCGCGACGGCCGCAGCCGCCGCTATTCGGTGGGGGTCGTATACACTCCGCGGATCGAGTCCCTCGTGGTGCGCGTCACCCCGCCCGACTACACCAACCTGCCGCCGCGGGAGGGGCAGATGCCCGAGGGCGGCATCTCCGGGCTGAGCGGCACCCGCGTGGCCCTGACGCTGCGCAGCAACCGGCCCCTGTCGGCGGCCAAACTCCGGCTGAAGCTGGAGGACGGCAGCGACCGAACCCTCGACGGTGAGCCGCTGGCAGAGGACCCCAGGACCGCCACCGCCCGGTTCACCGTCCGCCAGAAGGGACAGCTCGAACTATGGGCCGAGGACGAGCAGGGGCGGCGCTCCAGCACCAGCGTCACAGCGCCCATCTTCGTGCTGGAGGACCATGCCCCCACCGTAAAGATCACCAGCCCCAGGCAGCGATCCTTCTCCACGCCCGACGTTACCCTTCCGGTCAGGGTGGCCGCGGACGACGACTACGGCATCAGCGCGCTCTCGCTGTACCGCTCACTGAACGGGTCGCGCCACCTGCCGGAGAACTTGATGGTTCCTCTGCCCATGGAGCGACGGCTGACACGGGACACGGCCCTGCCGCTGCTCCGCTACGGCCTCCAGCCGGGGGACGTGATCTGCCTGTTCGCCAGGGTCGAGGACAGCGCTCCGTCGGGCCCGAAGGGCAGCGAGAGCGCCGTCACGCGCATCACTATCATCTCCCGGGAACTCTACGAACGGCTGATGCGCACGCGCCGCGAAGTGGCCGCTTTCCAGCAGAAGTACCGCGAAGCCGCGCGGCGCCTGGAGGACCTGCGCGAGAAGACGCGCGAACTCGGCGAGACCGTCGCCGCCGGGGAGGAGCCCGACGCGAGCAAGGCGCTGCGTGAAGGGCTGAAGGAACTGGCCCAGGAGCTGTCACGTGCAGCCGAGAAGACAGAACAGGCCGCCGAACAGCGTCGCTACGCGCTGGACCGGGACCTGTCCGAGCCGCTCAAGGACCTGGCCCGGCGTCTGCGCAGCGTCGAGCAGGCCGCCCGCCGGGGGGCAGACTCGCCGGACGACGCCGCGATGCGGGAGGCCCTCGCCCGCGCTGCCCGGGCGCTGGAGCAGTCCGGGGGGGAGTACGAACAGAAAGTGACGCAGCCCCTCGCTGACTTCACCCGGGCCTTCGACCTGCTGGAGATGCAGGCTCGCTTCGTCGAACTGGCCGAGCGGCAGGGCGACCTGGTCGAACGCATGGCGGAGCTGCGGGGGCGGGACCTGGTGCGGGAACCCCGCCTGGTCGCCAGGATGCGCGACCTGCGGGCCGAGCAGGAGGCGCGCGCCCAGGAACTGACGGCCGTGCTGCAGGGCATCCGCGACCGGGCGATGCTCCTGCCAGAGAGCACCGAGTTCGACGAGTTGCGTCGGAGTGCACAGGAATTCGCCGAGGCAGTCCAACAGAGCCGCGCCTCCGAAGCCATGGAGGAGGCGGCGGCCTCCCTGCAACAGCGGCGCGGCACCGATGCGCTGGCCCGGGCGGCTGAGGCGGCGCAGGTGCTGGAGAGCTTCATCGGCCGCTGCAGTTCCCAGGCCGGCTCCAGCGCCAGACGGTGCAAGCTGGCCTTCGGCCCGAAGCGGTCCGAAAGTGCCGCCCAAACGGCCAGGCAGATGCTCCAGTCGCTCGGGCTCCAGGCCCAGCTCGGAGGGCAGATCGGCCTCGGCTCGGGGACCGGCGGATACAGCATGCGCGCGGCGACAATGGACAACGTCGGCATTTACGGCTCCCAGCCCTGGGCGGCGGGCGCCGGCATGGATGATGAGGAAAGACCCTTCGGCGGCGTCTCCGCCGAGGCAAAGGGCGGGCAGGGCGGTGACCCCGGAGTCGTCACGTCCCCGGAGTCCCTGCAGTACGACGCGCAGATGCTGGGAAGTATAGCCCCCCGGCGGCGAGCCCACGTGCGTGCCTACCTGCAGCGGGTGGCGGATGAGCTGGCGGCGGGCAGGATCCTGTCCGCCCCCACGCGCTCGCCAACTCATGAAGGAGAGGAGAGAGAACGATGAAGGCACTGGCGCTGGTGACGGCCGCCCTGGCGGCCGCCTGTCTGGCTGTGGGAGTTGCCGCAGAGAACGGAGGCCCGGCCGCCGAGGCCGAACTGGTCGAGCCCCCCGCCGACCATGAATCCCTGCCCGACCCCGAGCAGGTCGGAGGGGAGCACAATTCCGTGGTGCACGTGGCAAATCTGATCTACGCCGGTGTGAAGACCTCCAAGTGCTTCAGCGACCACTTCCTGCGCAGAGCGGAGAACAAGTCCGAGATCTCCACCAGCCACCGATTCCACGCGGTCAAGCTCCGCTCGGAGGACCTGTACCAGTATCCGTTCGTCATCATGACCGGCGAAGGCGACTTCCGCCTGGCCGATCGGGAGAGGGAGAACCTGAAGAAATACTGCGAGATGGGCGGCCTGGTGCTGGCCTCGGCCGGCTGCTCCTCCAGCAAGTGGGACGCCTCTTTCCGGCGGGAGATGCGCAAGATCTGGCCGGATGCGGCACTGGAGCCGATCCCCATGGACCACCCCGTCTTCCACACCGTGGAAGACATCGGCAAGATCAAGGTCAAGAGCGGCGAGGCACGACCCCTGGAGGGCCTCAACGTGGACGGCAAGCTGGCGATCGTCTACTCCCGCGACGGGCTCAACGACACCGAGCACACCAGCGGCTGCTGCTGTTGCGGGGGCAATGAGATACTGAACGCCGAACAGATCAACGTCAACATACTGGCCTATGCACTCGCGTTCTGAAATGACCGGTCCGCGCGTACTCGCAGTGCTGGCGCTCTGCGTTGCGGTGGCTCTGCCCGGGGTGGCGTTCGCGATGGAGGGGTTCATGGCCGCTCCCGGCGAGACGGAGCTGAACTGGCGGACCGACTGGCAGGATGCATGTGCCGAGAGCCGCCGCTCCGGGCTGCCCGTCCTGGCGGTCAGTTCGTTGCCGCAGTGCCCCTGGTGCCGGGCCTTCGAGCGCACTCTGAGGTCCGAGGCGATCCGCCCTCGGCTGAAGGATGTGGTGTTGGCCCGGATTGATCTGAGCGGGAACGTCCCGGCTGCCGAACAGCTCGGCATGGACGGCGCGCCCGTCTCGGTGCTGGTGTCCGCGGCCGGGGTGGTGGCGGGCCGTCACGAGGGCTACGCGCCGCCGGAAGAGTTCGGCCAGTGGCTGGCGGAGAGCCTGGAGGCGGCCCGGGAGCTGTCCCCCGCAGCGCTGGCGGAGGGCCCCGCGGAGCGGCTGGTCGCGCTGATGGGCCATCGGGACCCGGTGGCGCGGGAGCTGGCCGTGACGGCACTGGCCCGGCGCGGGGAGACGGTGGCCGTGGCCGAGGCGTTCATCTCGGGCAGCCTGGCCACCCGGCTGAGCGCGATGGAGGCCCTGGCCGCCTGGGAGGCACCCCTGGGGGATGCCGACCCCTGGAAGCCGGACACCATCGCGCCGGTGGCGCAGAAGCTGCGCAAATGGGCCTGGGATGAGACCCCACCCGAGTGGGAGCCGGTGCCGCCGCAGGAGCAGATCGAGCGCGACCTCCAGACGTGGGTGACCGACCCGGACGGTCCCCTGACGCGGGGCGCCTACGCGCGGCTGGCCCGGGTCGGGCCGAAGCTGCTGCCGCTGATCGAGCAGCGGACCCCCTCCACCTGGAATCGCGCGCGGGAGCGGCTCGAGGCGCTGAGATACCGTCTGCTCATGCCGGAGGACTGCGCCCGGCGCCTGCCGGACATTCCCTTCCAGATGGCCGCCACCAGCCCTCAGACCCGCCTGCGGGCCCTGAACGTGCTTAGCGAGCGGGCGGGGCCGGGCCTGGAGGAGTTCTTCGCCCACGCCGCGCGGGATCCGGATGGCAAGGTCAGGCAGGCGGCCGTGCGTGGCTTGCTGCTGAGCGGGGCGCAGATCGCCCGCGAGGAGCTGGTTCAGATGCTGTCCGACGCCTCCGCCGAGGTGCGCGCCGTGGTGCTGAAGCAACTGGCCCGGTCACCGGCCCCCGAGCTGACCCCCGACCTGGTGGCCTTCGTCCGGGAAGAGACAGAGGTGGACCTGATCGTGCAGGGCATCGGCGTGCTGGGTGACCTGCGGCACCGGGACGAAGCGTTCACGGCCCTCCTGGCGCTGACCGAGCACTCCAGTTGGCGCGTGCGCGCGGCGGCGGTGCAGGCGCTGGGCAGCGTGGATACCAGCAGTTCTGCCGGCCGCCAGAGGTTGTCGCGGGACAAACACCCGCGCCTGGTCGCCGCGCTCAAGCGGGCGCTGCAGGATGAGGACGTCTTCGTGGTCTCGAAGGCCGCCGAAGCGATCAGTGACCTGCACGGGATGGATCTGAGCCCCCTGAAGGCCGAGCTGGCCGAAGTAGTCACGCGGGACGCGAAGCTGGCCGCGCCCCTGATGCGATTGATGGTCTCGGAGCCCTCGCTCCAGCCGCAGGGCCGCAGGGCGGTGATCGAGCTGTGCGGGCACGAGGACCCGGCGATGCGCGCGGCGGCTGTTGAGGCCCTGACCTACGCATCGCACAGCCCCCCGCTGAAACAATTCATCGGGGCGCTGAAGGACGAGGACCGCACCGTGCGGACCAGGGCCGCCGCGGCGATCATCGAGACGGTGACCGAGCGGGACGCCTTCGGCGTGCGCCCGGCGGCCGGTCTGCCGCAGACGGCTGTCGAGCAGATTCTGGCGGCCGTCCGCCCGATGGCGTCGTCGCAGGACGTGCAGGAACGCACGTCGGGACTTGTGGCCATGGCCGTCCTGGGCGAGACCGACCTGGCCCTGCCCGGACTTGAGGAGGTCCTCACGTCGCGCCCCTCGGCGGCCCATGAGGTGGTCGCGGCTCTGCCGGCACTCACCTGGGAGCAGCGCAGAAAGTTGTTTGAGCTGACGAGGGGGGCCTCGCTGGACGTTTACACCTGGCGCCGGTTGTTCTCCGCCACGATGGAGGACGCCCCCGCGACGGCCGAGGATTACCTGTGGCAGGTGTTCGATCAGGACCCGCACGTGACCGCCCAGCCCCGCGCGGCAATGTCGGAAATCGTCGAGTTCTACGGGCCGGGCAGCGGGTCCCACTCTTTCATCAGCGACGGCGGCGACAAGATGCCGGCCCTGGTCGCAAAGGCTCAGAAGCGGACCTCGACAGGCAGTCCCGCCAGGCGTGCGATGGCACTGATTCTGCTCAGGAAGGCCGACGAGGAGAAGGGACGCGCCGCCGTGCTGAAGATGGTCGAGGGCCCCGGGGCCGAGGAGGTCCCCGAAGAGCTTCGGTTCTGCGCCGTGCAGTTGGGGCTCGCCTTCGGCGATCTGGACCAGGAGGCGGCCATAGGGTATCTGGAAGACCCTGACCCGGGCGTACGGGCGGCGGCGGCCGCGGTCCTGGGTGCCGCTGCCACGCCCCTGTCGCCCCACCACGCCGTGGCGGTGGGGGAGACCTGGCTGGACCCCTATTTCCTGGGCACCTACAGGATGGTGGAGTACGGCCAGTCGGGGCGCTACGAGATGGACGAGTTGCCGGAGGACTTTCCCCTGGAGCGGCTGGAGCGCGTGGCGAGCGAACTCGCCGCGTCGGGCCACGGGTTCGGCGACCAGCTTGCCAGGATCAGCGCCTACCTGCGCGCGGCCCAGGGGGACGAATCGGCCATGGCGGAGCTGGTCTCTGCCGCCCTGGAGGAGGACTACAACGCCGAGCTGGCCGTTGCCGTCGGCGCGGCCGTTGCCGCCACCGGCGACGACGACCAGATCAAGCACGCCCAGGCCGTCTATAAGGGGATGGATAGGGCGGTCCGCGATCAGTTCACCCTCCAGATGTTCGACGCGTTCGGGCACATGACAGGGCCCAATGCCCTGGCGTTCCGCCGCGAGCTGCTGCGGGCGCGCAGGAAGCTGGGAGGCTGGTAGCGCGGTGTCCTTGTTGATTCAATCGCCGTTACATGCTATGTTGCCGGTGAGTGCCGGCAAGCCGCAAACGGGCAGGAAGGAGCGACGATGCAGGCGGCAACACATTCTCGTCGGAAGGTTCTGGGCGCGCTGTGTATGAGTGTGGCTCTGGCCTCGGTATTGGCCTTCCCCGGCTGGGTCCTGGCGCAGGAAGAGGAGGGCCCGCCCGCCACCGCACGCCTGCTGGACCTGGCGCCCCCCGGCACGTGGGCGGCCGTGGCGGTTGACATGCGACAGGTGCTGGCCTCCATGCAGGAGTCCGGAGCCGACCTCCCGCCCCGGTTCACCGGCATGAGGGCGATGGCCTTCTTCCTGCTGCCGACCGATCTGCCCATCGAGGAGCAATCCCCTCCCTGGTGCGGGGTGGTCCTGTTGGATCCCGAGACGAGGGGAGCCTGGGAGGAGGACCTGGTCGCCGAGGGTAGCCCGGTGACGGTGGACGGCCTGGAGGCATACGCGACCCTGGAGGCCGTCAGCGGCTTCGCTGCGCCGGACACTCTGCTGAACGGCGAGGACGAGGACTGCCTCGGCGCTATGCTCAAGGCCTACCGGGGCGAGGAAGCGGGTCTGGATGAGCGCATGGCGAAGATGCTCGACCCCCGGACCGGAGCAATGGTGCTGGGGGCGATGGCGATACCCGGGCGGCTGGCCGATCTGATGCCCGTGGACATCGTCGAGTACATGCCTGACTACATGCACGGCGTGACCGACGCCGCGTTCGAGGCCCGCATGGATGAGCAGTTGAAGCTGTCGGGCTTCGCCCGCATGGGCAGTCCCGAGGATGCAGAGGCCGCCCTGGTCGCTGCCGAGCAGGCCCTGGCTGCTGCGAAGGAGCAACTGAGCAGGCAGGTCAGCGAAGAGCCGATGATGGCCATGTTCGCGCAGTCCAGCTTCGCCATCATCGGTGGGATCGAGATGCAGGTGCGGGAGGCGGAGGTGCATGCCAGCCTCGAACTCGAACCGACCCAGCTCGGCCATGTGGGCTTGACGGCCATGATGCCTGTCTACATGATGCACGGGGTCTGGGGTGAGACCAGCTACAGCGGCGGGTACGTGACCGAGGGAGAGCGCAAGGGAGAGCTGAACCTCCATGAGATCGGGCTCGGCATCGCCATGTGGCGGGCCGACCACGATGGGCAGTATCCGCCCGACCTTGCCGTCCTGGTCACTGAGGGATACCTGGAAGGCCCCGAGACCCTCATAGACGTGGCCGACGATCAGCCCCAGCCGATCGGGGACAGCGGGCTCGTCAGCAGCTACCGCTACGCCGCGTCGCTTCCCGTCAACCCGCCGCCCGGAGCCATCGTCTGCTACACGCGCAAGGGTGTGCATCCCGACGGACGGACCGTGCTTCGGCCAGATGCCAGCGTGCAGCACGTATCGGAGGAGGAGCTGCACGACCCCGACGGGCCGCCGGAGACATCGCTGCAGGCCAGCTACGAAGCGGTTATCCAGGCATATGGCGAGGATCTGACCGACCAGGCCCGGGCCGCACTCCAGGAGTTCTACGAGATTGAGCAATAGCGCCGGCGAAGACGTCCTGCGCGCTTCCCCGGTCCGGACGGCCTACTCGATGTCCACGACCACGCGGAAGCCACACTGGTTGTGGTCATCGAAGCGGTCCGGGTAGTCAATGCGCACATGGCTGGCCAGGCTCCAGTCGCCTTCGTAATACGGGCCGCCGCAAAGGCAGTAGCCCCGGCGCATTGAGCCCTCGCTGTCCGCCTTCGGCTCGCAGCGCGTCCACTCCCTGACGTTGCCGGCGATGTCGAAGAGGCCGAAACGGTTGGCCAGCTTCTGCGCGACCGGCCGGGGCCTCCCGCCCATGTGGGGGCCCCACCATGCGGTGTCGTCGCGGGCGTGCTCTCCCCACCAGAACTGCGTGGTCGAGCCGGCCCGGCAGGCGTATTCCCACTCACTGTCGCTCGGCAGGCGGTAGCGCACGCCGTCGCGCTGCGAGAGGCGGCGGCAGAACTCCTCAGCCTCGTCCGGCGAGACGCACTGCACGGGCAGGTCCGGGCCCAGGAAACGCGACGGGTTCTCTCCCATGACCTCGCCGTACTGGGCCTGGGTCACGTCGCAGGTGCCCATATAGATGGGTTCTTCAAGCTCCACCACGCGCCGGTCGGGGCTGTCCGGTTCGCCGACTTCGACCCGGCCCGCCGCGACGCGGACGAACTCCATGGCCCGCGCATCGGGCTGCTTCATCTGCAGGCTGTTGATGCAGAACGTGAGGGCCTTCTCCCCGTCGCCGTCGGGGGCCGCGTACTGCACGGTCCGCTCCCGCGCGCTCCAGCCCCGGGGCAGCCCCTCGGCCGGTTGCCGACGCAGCACCGGCCGAGGTGCTGCCCCGGGGCT
>JAWOCH010000349.1:0-10214 GCA_046483865.1 Candidatus Brocadiia bacterium
GGTGGCCGTTGTCGGCGACGGCGTCAACGATGCGCCTGCCCTGGCGGCCGGCGACCTGGGCATTGCCATGGGCGCCGCCGGCAGCGACGTGGCCATCAACAGCGCCTCCATTGCGCTGATGGCCGACGACCTGGGACGGCTGCCCTTCCTGGTGCGACTGTCCCGGCGGCTGCGGCGCGTCATCATCCAGAACCTGATCTTCGCCGCCATCTTCGTGGTGGGCGGCATGATACTGGCCAGCATGGACTACCTGGACCCCGTGGTGGCCGCGCTTCTGCACAACGTGGGTTCGTTCATCGTGATATTCAACAGCGCGCGACTGGTGAGGTTCGGCGAGAACCTGGCACCGTACTCCGGCACTGCGGTTGACGAGACCAAGCCGGTGCCGGTCGCAACGTGAGAGGAGCGAGATGGCGACCGATACCAACAACGCCGTCCTGGAGATCATTGAGCTGACGAAGGTGTTCCGGGGCTTCTGGGGACGCGAACGCGTCAAGGCGCTGGACAGCCTGAACCTGGAAGTCCAGCAGGGAGAGGTGTTCGGCCTGCTGGGGCCGAACGGCTCCGGCAAGACGACGACGGTGCGCATCATCCTGGGGCTGCTCTTTCCCACCCGGGGTGCCGTGCGCCTGTTCGGCAAGAGCCCGCGCAACGTGACCGTGAAGCAGCGCATAGGTTACATGCCGGAGGAGTCGCACCTCTACTCCTACCTGAATGCGGAGGAGACCCTGGACTTCTTCGGGCGGCTGTTCGGCCTGTCCCGGGCCGACCGACGCCGGCGCACCGACGCACTGATCGAGATGGTGGGCCTGAACCGGGCCCGCAAGCGGCCCATAGGCGAGTACTCGAAGGGCATGGCACGGCGCATCGGCCTGGCCCAGTCCCTGCTGAACGACCCCGATCTACTCATCCTGGACGAGCCCACCACGGGGCTGGACCCGATCGGCGCCCGAGAGATGAAGGACCTGATTCTGACGTTGCGTGACCGTGGCAAGACCATCTTCCTGTGCAGCCACCTGCTGGCGGACGTGGAGGAGATCTGCGACCGTATCTGCATCCTGTACGGCGGCAAAGCGCGGGCCATGGGTTCGGTCAGCGAGATGCTCACCGCCGAGGAAATGACCCAAATTCGGGCGCCGCGTCTGACAGAGGAAGTGGTAATGGAGGTGCAGGCGCTGGTCCGCAACGCCATCGGACCCGCTGCTGATGTGGAGGTCAGCGCCCCGACGCGACGTTTGGAGGAGCTGTTCCTGGACGTGGTTCGCGCCGCCCGCAGGGAACGGCTGGCCACCGCAGGGGCGGAAGCCGGCACGGGGACGGCCGAGTTCCTGGGCCAGGAAGAGACCGC
This sequence comes from Candidatus Brocadiia bacterium, assembly GCA_046483865.1. Classification (GTDB taxonomy): domain Bacteria; phylum Planctomycetota; class Brocadiia; order SM23-32; family SM23-32; genus JAWOCH01. The sequence continues at coordinate 1,349 of JAWOCH010000349.1, forward strand.
CGAACGAGTGCTGGAGGAACTGGTTGCCGCTGCCCGGCAAGAGGAGCAGGAAGCCCCCGAACCGGAAGCCCCCCCGGCGGTTGCTCCTCACATGGGCGGGGACACGGAGCTGATAGACGAACTGGTCGGCCAGCCCGGCGCACAGGCGGAAGGCGAACCGGAAGAGCCGACAGAGCAAGCCGCGCGCGAGAGCATTCCAGTGGACGAGCAGATGCTGCGTGAGCTGATTGACGACAGCGAGGATAGCGACGAAGGACCGGAGGGCGATGATCGCGACGATACGTAAGCTCTGGTACGGGCTGAGAGAACGGCTCCCGGAAGTGCTGCTGGGGTTCTTCCTTCTTAGCCTCCTGCCGCTGGCCGTCCTGCTGGTCCTTTCCCTGTACAGGCAGGCGGCGTCGTTCGCCGCGGCGCCGGGCGACCACGCGCGGGCACTGCTGGTGGATCGTTGGACGGTGTTGGCCGCGGTTGTGTTCGCGGCAGGGGTCGGCCTGCTGATCTACCTGATAGCGCGCCATTGGACGAATGTCTGGGCCGTGGCGCGCAAGATGATCCAGGAGGCCCTGCACCGGCGGGTCATCATTGTGCTGGTGCTGTTTGTGCTGGTGCTCATTCCCTCGTTGCCGTTCCTGCTGGAGACGGAGGGCAACATGGTCAGCCAGGTGCAACTGGTGTTGCTCTACTCGCTGTGCCTGGCTCTGGTGCTTCTGTCGCTGGTTGCCATCTTCCTGACCACATCCAGCATCTGTGGAGAGGTCGAGCGCAAGGAAGTGCACATAACCGACACCAAGCCCATCCGGCGCTGGCAGTTCCTGATGGGCAAATGGCTGGGTGTCATCGTTCTGTGCACAGCGGCGCTGTCGGTGATGACGGGCTCGGCCCTGGGGCTGGTGCTGTACCTGACCCGCCCGGTCGACTACAGCCAGATGACTGCCGAGGAAATCGCTCAGCACCGCAAGGAACGCGAGGAGCTGGGCGAGAAGGTGTTCATCGCGCGGCGTACTGTGACCATCCCGCCGCCACCATTCACAGAGGAGATGGAACAGGACGTCAAGGAGTGGCACGCCCGGCAGAAGAGGGCCATCGCCGTGCACAGCTACCGGGAGTCGCTCCTGCGGGAGCACTGGCGCAAGCAACAGACAGTGCCGCCCGGCGGCCGGCTGTGGTGGCGCTTCACGGGGCTGAACGCGGACCAGGAAGGGAACCTGCAGGTGCGGTTCAAGCTGTTCGCCCACGGCGCTGCCGGCGCTTTGGGTAAGTTCTGGCCGGCGGAGCTGACGGCCGCCCAGAGCGAGGAGTCGGGGGAGAAAAGATTGCGCCCGCGCTACGCCGGGCCGTCGGTCAATTCGCCGCCCGGGGGCTGGGCAACCAACTCGGTGCATGAGATCACCATCGGGGGGCAGTACGTGGATGAGAACGGCCACTTCTGGCTGGCGTTCGAAAACTGGACCAGGGGCGCGGTGACCTTCGACGTGGAGCCGCCCATCGAAGTCCTGCAGAAGACGGGCTCGTTCCTGCCCAATATCTACCGCTCACTGGTGGTTCTGGTGCTGCACGTGGCCCTGGTGGCGGCCCTGGGTCTGATGGCCGGCTCGCTGTTCAGTTTCCCCGTGGCCAGCCTGCTGGTGTTCTGCTTTTTCCTCGGTGGGTTGATGGCGTCCTGGTTCCACGGGGAGTTTGTCGAGCCGAACATATACGCCGAGCTGACGCCCGTCACCATCTGGCTGGACCGTCTGTGGCGGGGCTTTGCGGGGGCGATTATCGCCATCATGCCTGACTTCGGCCGGTATAGTCCCCTGGGACGACTGGTCAACGGTGAGGTGGTCGGCATGGGTCGGGTAGCCGTGGCGGGGGCGATGCTGATGGTTGTGAAGGGCGGGGTGGCCCTCGGAGTGGGCATGTTCTTCTACGCCAGGCGGGAGCTGGCGCGAATCATCGTCTGAGGGGAGGTCCCTGAGAAAGCGTGCATACGAAGCTGAAAAGACTGCTTCTGCTGGTGCTGGCCGTGGGCCTGCTGGTGGGTTCGGGCCAGGCCCTGCCTTCGCTGGCGCGGATGCGCCAGAGGTATGACCTGACCAACGAACCGGTCACCGGCATAAGTCCCCGCCTGGCCCTGGCCACACAGGTGCTCGGCTGGGCGCGCGGCATCATCATAGACGTCATATGGATCCGGATGGAGGCCCTCAAACGGCAGGGCCGCTACTTCGAACTCGTCCAACTGGCCGACTGGGCGTGCAACCTGGCCCCCCGCATCCCCGAGGTCTGGGATTTCAACTCCTGGAACCTGGCCTATAACGTCAGCTGCCAGATCGACTGGCTGCCCGACAGATGGGCATGGGTACGCAGCGGCATAGAGCTGCTGCGAGATGAAGGCATCCCGCTCAATCCCAACTCGCCACTGCTCTACGATCGCCTTGCGTTCATGATCTTCCACAAGATCGGCGAACAGTCGGATTACGCCCATTTCTACTACAAGCAGCGTTTTGCCCTCATGATGCACGAAGCTCTGGGCGGCAGCGGCGACGAAGAGACCCTGCGCGGCTTCGTGGACGCCCCGAAGACGAGGGAGCAGTTGCTGGCCGACCCGGAGGTCCAGAAGCTGGTCGCAGCGTGTCGCTCGGCCGGTTTCGACCTGCTGGATCACTTCCTTCTGTGGAAGAACTACCCGGAGCGCATTGACTCAGACGTGACTGACCTGCTCGGGCGGGAAAGGGTGCAGGAGCCGCTGAAGAAGATCGAGGCTTACGTGCGGGCCAGGAAGCTCAAGGAGGATTTCCGCCTGGATGCTGCGCGCATGCTGGACCTGATGGACTCCTACGGGCCGTTCGACTGGCGCAGCCCTTATCCCCACGCCATCTACTGGGCAACGATGGGGCTGGAAAAGGTCGTCGAACTGAACGACCGTCTCTACGCCGCTGTGGATGAGCTGGGACTGCCGGTTCCTCACACCCGGGAACACGTGGACTGGATCTTCGGCGACAGGGAGCGCGTCTACGAGTACCAGCGGACCCAGATGGAACGACTCATCTACCACTCCCTGCAGAAGCTGGTGGCTCACGGGCGGGTCTTGTTTGACCAGCAGGGGCGGATGCTGGTCGGCGAATGGGGCAGCGATTACCGCTTTGCTGACGCCGCTTTGAAGATGTTCAAGCATGCGCGCGAGAACTGGGGGCCGCGTTACCTGCGCGGTGTTACCGACGCCTACAAGTTCTTCCTCGGACAGGGGGTCGTCGAGTTCCACCTTATGGGAGACAACCGCAAGTCGCATCGCTACTTCGCGCTGCTGAAGCAGGATTTCCCCGGCCACGTCGGGGATCGCAGCTACGGCGACTACCTCGAATGGCGCATCGAAGACTACACCAGCAATATGAGCTTCAGCCAGGTGCGGCGGCTCGTGCGGGGGTTCTATTACCGCGCCTACCTCTACCTTGCTATGGGACAGAATGACAAAGCGGCGGCCCTGGAGATGGAGGCCAAGCTGATCGCCCAGAACTTCGATCCCGAGGAGCACACCAACATCCGGGGCATGATCCGACACGACCACATCCGCCGGGCGGCGCTGGTGGACCTGCTGACCGGCAAGGTTGGCATCCCGGATGAAGTCCTGGGGCAACTCAAAGCCCAGCTTGGCCCCGAGAAGGTGAAGGCCATACTGGCCAACGTGGAGAAGGCCGAGCGCGAAGGCCGTCCCGAGACCGAGGAAGTAGACGAATCGTTCCTTAAGGAACCCGATTAGCCGCCTGCGGAGCCTTCTCGCGGCCGTTATCCTCCCGGTCCAGTATCAGCCGCGCCGCCCCCAGCAGATCGGGCGCCAGCGCATCCGCCGTCGGCACGGCTTCCCCCCCCAGCAGCACGGTGCGACAGCCTGCGCGACGGCCGGCTTCCACGTCGCGTTCGGAGTCGCCCACCGCCCAGGATCGGCCCAAGGCAACGTCCCATTCCCTTGCTGCACGCTGGAGCAGCCCCGGCTCCGGCTTGCGGCAGGAGCACTCCCCTGCATACTGCTGCACCTGGCCGTTCGGCAGGTGGGGGCAGTAGTACCAGGCGTCAACGACCGCTCCCTGTTCGCCAAGCAGTTCCTCCAGGCGTGCGTGGATGTTCTGCAGCCCCTCTTCGGTCAGCCAGCCGCGCGCGATGGCGCTCTGGTTGGTGACGACGATCAGCAGGTAGCCGGCCGCATGCAGCAGTCGCAGCGCCTCAGCCGCGCCCGGCAGCAGCCGCAACTGCTCTGTCCGCGTCAGATAGTCCACGTCCTCCACGATCGTCCCATCGCGATCCAGGAAAACGGCGCGTCGGCCGGCGGAGTTCAAATCAGCCCCTTCCATTTCCTCAGTGCCCATTCAGTGGCCAGAAGCGCGCTGAACAGCGCGAAGACGGGCCAGCGGTCCCACACGTCGCGGCGGCGGCGCGTTGTCAGCTTCAGGGGCGCGCCGCTCGCCTTCAGGGCGCGCAGCAACTCGTCCGCCTGCTGGTAGGAGTAGTACCTGCCGCCCGCCGCCTCGGTAGCGGCCGAGACGCGGCGCAGCAGTTTCAGGTTGGCTACCGGGTCTTCCAACTCCGGATTTGCGTCCGTGGCCTGGAACAGCGCCCGGTCGGTGCCCAGCTCCTCCCCGTTCCGCTGCGCCGTGGCCACCACGGTGTAGTCGCCGGGGGCAGGCGGCGCATAGCGCGCGCGGTAGGTGGCGGTGCCCCGCACGAGGGCGGGCGTCACGGACTGCCGCCGCTCGGCCGGTGTGGTTATGGTCAACGAAAGGACGGCGTCGCGCCCGGCCGCCCCCTCCGCATCTCGCACCTCGACCTGCATAGCCAGCGGCTCTTCCACCAGCACCCGCTGCTTACTCAGGTCCAGGCGCACCTGCGCCTGGGGCTCGGCCGCCCGCCCGGCGGCCCAGGTCACCAACTGGCGCCAGAACCGCCGGTGGTAGTCCTGCGTGCCCTCGGCCGTGAAGAACCACCGGAAGGTCGTATCCGCTATGAGTGCCGCCGCCCGGCCGCCTCCCACACGATGGACCACCAGAAGAGGGTGCTGGTCCTGGTCGGTGGCAAGCACGGTGGCCGCTCGCACCGGTTTCAGCCCCAGCAGCACTCCGCCCAGCGGGGGCATCTCACTCCACTTCCGGCGGCTTTCCGCGGCGCCGGTCGCCAGGGCCAGCACCGGGTGGTCCGCCAGCCCGGCGGCGGGACGGAACTGCCGCCCGCCGCGCGCCCTGCGCAGCGGACCCGTCCGACGCAGGGGCAGCACGCTGCTCAACTCCGTTGAGGGCCAGCCACCGGCACCCCACCCGCGCTCGCCCGGCAGCGCCACCAGGCCCTTGCCCATCTGCACCTGGCTCCGCAGCCGGCTGACGGTCTGCGGCGGGAAGGCCGACGGGGGTATGTCGCCCAGGACTACCACGTCGAACGGCGTCACGTCCGCGTCCTGGGGAGGTACCTTGCCGCCCGGCATCACCAGCACGCGCCGGGCCTGCACCTGCGGGGCGCCGGCCAGCGCCAGGGCGGCAAACTTGCTCTCGGGGCGCGGCGTGTCGTAATAGCCCACCAGCAGTCCTTCGCTGCGCACCCGCACGAAGGTGCTGGCGCTGTTGTTCGTGGTGAGCAGTTCATCGGGCACCGGCTCAGCGCGCACGGTCAGCTTGAAGACGCCGCGCTCGTCGGGCACGACGTTGAACTCCACCGGCACCACTTCCTCCGTGTGGCTGACCTCGATGCCCCTCGTCTGGGTCGGACGACCGGGGAAATCCAGTTCCACGTCCACCCGTCGTCCCTGGCAGCCCCGGCACAGCAACTCCGCCCGCACCGGGAACTCGCTGAACAGGAACACCGAGCGCGGCGCCGAGACGCCGCTCAGGCTCACGTCGCGCAGCGCGGCGTTCGCCACGTCCTGCCCCACACCGACCGTGTGGACGGGCACGCCGTGCTGGCCGATCATCGCGGCTGCGTGGACGGGATCCGGCGGGCCGAAGTTGTGCGACCCGTCGCCGAACACGACTACGGCTTCGCACCGTCCGCCGGCCGCTTCGGCGAAGCCCTGCTCCAGCGCGATGCCGTAGGCGCTGTAGCGGGTGTCCTCCGTGGCCCGCTCTGCCGGCTCCGCCGGAGACCCGAAGATGCCCCGCGCGAAGTCGCGCCGGACTACGTCGTACACCTCTCCCAGCTCTTCGAGCAGTTCGGCGTTCTCCCGAAATATGCGGTTGACCGCAGCCTGGCGCGTCAGGCCGGACGCCGTGTCCGCAATGCGGACCATCGAGTCGCTGCGGTCTACCAGCAACAGCAGCGGCCGCCGGGTCACCTCATAGTGCACCGTCTGCAGGCTGGGGCGCAGCAGGCAGACCATCAGCACGCCCAGCGCGCCGAAGCGCAGCGCCAGCAGCAGCGCCTTCCAGCGTCGGGGCACCGGCCGGCTCGTCCGCCGGTAGGACAGGACGGCCAGGGCGCACAGCAACAAGCCCACCGCCAGCAGCGCCCCCGCGCCGTAGGGGCCGGGGATCAGCGGTCTGAATGCCAGCCCTGTTTCTTCCATGGCGCAGAGCATCCGCAGAAGCAGTGGGTGTGCCCCGGGTCATTCTACGGGCGCTGGCGCCGGCCTTTCAACGGGTCGGCAAAGGCGGCGGTTCCAGGACGGCGCCGCGCGCGGCGCTGCTGACCAGGCGCTCGTAGCGGGCCAGCCAGCCGTGGGTGAACTTCGGCTCTGGCTGAGTCCAGGCGGCCCGGCGCCGGTCCAGTTCGTCCTCCGCCACTTCCAGGTCCAGCCTCCGCGCGGGCAGGTCCACCCGGACTTCGTCGCCGTCCTGCACCAGGGCGATGGGGCCGCCGTCGGCGGCCTCGGGAGAGACGTGCCCGATGCTCAGGTTGCGCGTGCCGCCGCTGAAGCGGCCGTCGGTGACGATGGCGATCTGGTCCCCCAGCCCGCAGCCGGCTACCGCGGCGGTCAGCGCCAGGGACTCCCTCATGCCCGGCCCGCCGCGAGGCCCCTCGTAGCGCACGATCAGCACGTCCCTGGGCACGACCTTGTCCTCGAACAGGTAGCGCATGGCGTCGTCTTCGCTGTCGAACACCCGGGCCGTGCCGGTGAACTGCATCATCTCCTCTGCCACGGCGCCGCGCTTGACCACCGCTCCGTCCGGAGCCAGGCTGCCCTTCAGTATGCTGATGCCGCCTTGCCGGGCGATCGGATCGTCCAGGGGGCGTATCACCTGCGGGTCGCCTTCGGGGAACTGCTCCAGCAACTCCTCCAGCTTCTTCCCAGTCACTCCCAGGCAGTCCCGGTTCAGCAGCGGGGCCAGGCTGCGCATGACGGCGGGGATGCCGCCCGCCCACTCCAGGTCCTCCATCATCTGCTCGCCGCCGGGGCGCAGGTTGGTGAGCTGGGGCGTCTCGCCGCTCAGGCGGTCGAAGTCGTCCAGCGAAAGAGGCACTTCGGCCGCGTGGGCGATCGCCGGAAGGTGCAGCGTGGTGTTGGTCGAGCCGCCCAGGGTCATGTCCATCCGCACGGCGTTCTCCAGGGACTGACGGGTGACGACCTGGCGGGTGGTGATGCCCCGGCGCACCAGTTCCGTCACCTGCTCTCCGGCCTGTTCGGCAATGCGCGCCTTCTTCGCCGACACGGCCAGCGCCGACGCCGTTCCGGGCAGGCTCATGCCCATCGCCTCGGTCAGGCAGGCCATGGTGTTGGCCGTGTAGAGCCCCTGGCAGGAGCCCGGTCCCGGGCACGCTTCCATCTCCAGGGCGGTCACCTCATCCTCGGTCAGCTCGCCGGCCTCATACAGGCCCACGGCCTCGAACGTGTCGCGCACCAGTGTCAGCCGGCGCCCCCCGTGGTGGCCGCTCAGCATCGGGCCGGCCGTCACGGCTATGGTCGGTATGTCCAGCCGGCAGGCGGCCATCAACATGCCGGGGGTTATCTTGTCGCAGTTGGTCAGCAGCACCAGGCCGTCGAGCTGATGGGCCTGGACGATGGACTCGATCATGTCGGCGATCAGCTCGCGGCTGGGCAGCGAGTAGTGCATGCCGGTGTGCCCCATGGCTATGCCGTCGCAGATGCCCGGGACGCTGAACAGGAACGGCACGCCGCCTCCCGTGCAGATGCCGTGCTCGATGCTGCGCTCCAGGCTGCGCATGGTCACGTGGCCGGGCACCAGGTCGGTGAAGCTGGAGCAGAGGCCGATGAAGGGTTTGTCCATCTGCTGGCGCGTGATGCCGGTGGCGTACAGCAGCGCACGGTTGGGCATGCGCTCGATTCCCTGCGTGGCTTTCTCGTGTCGCATGGTTGCTCCCGGGGCGGGGGTCTGGTTGCCAACGCGTGCCGACAAAGTGACGAGTGTAGTCGGGGGGCTGACGGCTGTCAATCAGAAGAAGCGCTGGCTGGTGTGGCCGCCTCGGCGGCTGACGGCGGCTGCGGGCGGCGCACACGGGGGCCGTCCAGTCGGAAGGGGTGGGGCAGGGGGAGGAGTCGGAAAAACCCGTCCCGGGGACAAGAGCCTGTGGGGGCCCGTGGGAGGGTGTTGGCGGCGTGTTGCCCACCGGGACGGGCGGAACTTCCGGACCAACCCACGGTGCACTCCCCGCAAAACCGTCGGGCGTTGCCCTGTGGGCCCCGCTCCCGACGGCCGGCACTTCAGCTCACGCTGAGTCGCCGGCGGTGTGAAGTGCAAACCGCGTGCCGCCGGTCCTTCGCGGGCCGCCCCCGGCCTGAGGACCCTGCCTGCGGCCACGAGGAGGCTCACGGGCCCGGAAGGCGCCATGCCGGGAGACTCTCATAATGAAACAGCTTGTCCCGGCTGTGCGCTGCTGCCAGCAGCCACGGGTGGGTAGTCTACTGAGTGCCCTCGTGCCACGGGCGTGGCGCAGATGGAGGGGACGTACGTCG
>JAWOCH010000444.1:0-11607 GCA_046483865.1 Candidatus Brocadiia bacterium
TTGCCGGCCCGTCCGCCGGCGGCCGCAACAACCGCAGCACGGCTTTGATGGGCTTCTTGACCGGTTCGGGCAGCACGGTCCCAAGGAAACGGCGCGTGCGCCAGGGCACCCCGCCCAACCGCCAACGCGCACGCACGTAAGCCGCCCTCAGGCCCAGCGCCCGGAGCACCGTGCGGGGGTCGCGCGGCGCGTAAGCGCGCGCGACCCTCGCACAGTGCTCCGCGCGCTGGGCCTGAGGGCGGCTTACGCACGTGCGCGCCGGCGGTTGGGCGGGGTCCCCTGGCGCACGCGCCGTTTCCTTGGGACCGTGCTGCCCGAACCGGTCAAGAAGCCCATCAAAGCCGTGCTGCGGTTGTTGCGGCCGCCGGCGGACGGGCCGGCAACGGCTGAGCCCGCCGCCGACGAATCCCCGAAAGCCGCGCCGCCCGGACCAGAACGGGAGCAGAGACGGGCCGAGGAGCTGGCCTACTGGCGCGAACGCGGACGGTCGGAGGACGTGCTGGCCAATAGCTGGTTCGAGTCGCTGTTCACCAGGCACTTCGGCCTGGAGCCGTCCTTCTACGCCGGCAAGGCGGTGCTGGACGTCGGCTGCGGCCCGCGCGGCAGCCTCGAGTGGGCCGGGATGGCTTCCCGGCGCGTGGGCCTGGACCCGTTGGCACATCGCTACGTAGGTCTGGGCCTTGAGGGGCAGGACATGTCGTATGTCTCCGCCGCAGCGGAGGCCATGCCGTTCTGCGACGGCAGTTTCGACGTGGTATCGGCCTTCAACTCCCTGGACCACGTGGACGATCTGGGGCAAACCGTCCGGGAGCTGGTCCGCGTGCTGCGTCCGGGTGGCCTGCTGCTGTTGATAGTGGATGTCAATCATGAGCCCACCGTCTGCGAGCCGCAGGTGCTCTCCTGGGACGTTCTCAGTTCGTTCGGGCCCCGGATGCGGCCGGTGGAGGTGCGTCACCTGGAGCGGCATACCAATAACATCTACGCGAACGTCGAAAGGCCCGTGCCCTTCGACCACGAGAAGGGCAGCGACCGCCGTGGTGTGATGGTTGCAATGTTGGAGAAAGTGGACGATACAGGGGCCGAGCGGGAGGGCGACCGATGAGCAAGGTCTCCATCGTCATCCCGACCTATGACCGGGCGGAGATGCTGCCGGCCGCCATCGAGAGCGCCCTGGGGCAGACATACCCCGACATGGAGGTCGTGGTGGTCAACGACGGCTCGCCGGATGATACCGACCGGGCGGTCGACCCGTACCTGGACGAGCCGAACTTCTTGTACGTGAAGCAGGAAAACCGCGGCCTGGCCGCCGCCCGCAACCGGGGCATCAGCGAAAGCCACGGGCAATACCTGAACTTCCTGGACGACGATGACCGCCTGCACCCGGAGATGGTGGCCAGGACCGCCTGCCTCCTGGATCGGGATGAGTCGCTGGCGTTTGTCTACTGCGACACCATACGCGTCGCGCCGGACGGCACCGAGAGCACGCACTACAGCGTGGGAGAGGTCCGTGGAACTCTCAACGGGGACATCTTCCCCACGCTGCTGAAGCACGGTTACTTCCCCGTGCACGGCGTGCTGGTGCGGCGCTCGGCGGTCGAGGAAGTCGCTGGGTTCGATGAGTCGCTCGAGGCCTGCGAGGACTACGACCTGTGGCTGCGCATTGCGGCCGGCGGCGGTCTGGCGTGCTACCTGCCCGAGCGGCTGGTCTACTACCGGAGGCGCCCGGGGACGATGAGCGCCGACCGCGGGCGAATGCGCGAGAGCCGGCAGGCCATCTTCGCCAAACTGTTCCGCCGCTATCCGGACCGTTGCGCGGAGGCGCTGGCCGAGGTGCAGGCGGACTACGAGAGGGCGTGGAGCGCCGTGCGGGAGGCCGACGAGCGCGCGCGGTGCGTCAGGCGCGACCCCGTCGTCAGGGCGTACCTGGCGCTCAAGCGGCGCCTGGGGGGAGGCGGATGAACGGAGACGCCCACAGAGCGGAGTGGCCTGCGCTGCCCCTGCCGGAGGAGCCTGCCGAGGGGCGGCCGCTGCGGGTCTGCATCGCCACCTACGACCTGGTGGGGCCGGTGCGTTGCGGCGGGGTGGGCACGGCCTTCACCGCCCTCGCCCGCGCCCTGGCCGAGGCCGGCCACGAGGTGACCGTCCTGTTCATGCTCGGCCACCGTTCGGAGACGCAGACCTTCGAGCGCTGGACCGAGCGCTACGCGGAATGGGGCATCCGGCTGGTGCCTCTGCCCGACCCGCGGCCGGAATACCGGACGATGAGCGTCAAGCGATTGGTCTTCTCCCACGCCGCCTACCGCTGGCTGCGGGAGCGGCAGTTCGACGTCGTCCACTTCAGCGAGTGGCACGGGCCGGGGTATTGGTCAGTGGTTGCCAAGCGTCAGGGGCTGGCGTTCCGGGACACGACGCTCATGGTCGGCACGCACAGCCCCACCATGTGGGCGGAGACGAACAACCGCGGCTGTGTCGCGCGCGTGGAGGCCCTCGAACTCGACCACATGGAGCGGCAGAGCGTGGCCCTGGCCGACGTGGTCATCAGCCCCAGCCGCTACCTGCTGGGTTGGATGCAGCAGGAGGGCTGGGGGCTGCCGGAACGCTGCTACGTGCAGCCGAACCTGCTGCCGCCCGCCGCGCAGGACGAACGCCCGAGGAGCCGCGAGCGCGTGCCGGTCAAGGAGCTGGTCTTCTTCGGGCGGCTTGAGACGCGCAAGGGGCTGGTGCTGTTCTGCGATGCGCTGGACCGCCTGTTGGACGGCACGCGGACGGACTTCCGAGTGACCTTCCTGGGCCGTTCGGGCCGGGTGGCCGGCGAGGATGCGGCCCGATACATCCGCAAGCGCGCCGCGGGGTGGCCCTGGCCTTGGCGCGTCATCACCGACCGCGTCCAGCCGCAGGCGCTTGAGTATCTCCGCAGGGACGGCGTGCTGGCGGTCATGCCCTCGCTGATTGACAACCTGCCGATGACCGTCATGGAGTGCCTGGGCAACGGCATACCGTTCGTCAGCACCCATGTTGGCGGCATCCCCGAGCTGGTTGCCGAAGAGGATCGGGAACGCGTGCTGGTTCCGTTCCGCACCGACGCCCTGGCCCAGCGGCTCGAGCGGGCGCTGGCCGAGGGGATGGGGCCCGCCGGCATGTCCATTGACCCGGAGGCGAACCGCCGGCAGTGGCTCCGCTGGCATGACGGCCTGCCGCGCGCGAACGGCCGGTCCGGAGCCGGCTATCCGCCCCTGCCGGAGCAGCCCCCGCTGGTCAGCGTCTGCATGGTCACCCACGACCGCCCTGATCTGCTGCGCCAGGCCGTGAACTCGATCGAGCGGCAGGACTACCCCAACTACGAGGTCGTCCTGGTGGACGACGGCAGCACGCAGCCGGACGCCCTGGCCCTGCTGGACGAGCTGGAGGAGCGGTTCGCCCCGCGCGGCTGGCAGGTCATCCGCCAGGAGAACCGCTACCTGGGCGCCGCGCGTAACACCGCCGCCCGGCAGGCGCGAGGGGAGTACCTGCTGTTCATGGACGACGACAACTGCGCCAAAGAGCACGAGCTGTCCGTCTTCGTCGCCATAGCCGAGCACGCGGGGGCGGACATCCTGACCGCATGCCGGGAGAACTTCACGGGCGAGACTTCGCCGCTGGACGGCGAGGTGGAGAGCTGGGCCTCCGTCTTCCTCGGCGCAGCCGCCGGGGCAGGTTTGTTCCACAACGTTTACGGGGACGCCAACGCATTGATCCGCCGCGACGCGTTCATCGAGCTGGGCGGGTTCACCGAGGAGTACGGCCTCGGCTGCGAGGACTGGGAGTTCTTTGCACAGGCCGTGCTGGCCGGCTACGACCTGCAGGTGGTGCCCGAGCCGCTGTTCTGGTATCGGCTCTCCGACGAGAGCATGATCGAGACCACGCCGCCGCCGCGGAACCTGCTGCGCGCGGCCCGGCCGTATACGGACGCTGTTCCCGACGAGTTGCGCGGAGTCGTGTTGCTGGCCCAGGGCACGGTGCTGGGCGGGGAGCGCTACGGGCGGCGCTACGGGCTGGAGAGCGCCAGCGGCCCGCACATAGTCCTGGCGGGCATCAAGCGCTGCCTGCAGGAGGGCCCCCGGGCGCTGATAGGTCACGTTCTGCGCAAGCTCCGCGAACTGTGGGGAAGGGGCTGACGGTGAGTAACGACAAGCTCAGAAGCATCGTGCTCATCTCCCTGGACACGCTGCGCTACGACTGCGTCGGCGCCTGCCCGCAGAAAACGCACCTGGCCGCCTACGGGCTGGAGTCCGAGGTCGACACGCCGAACCTGGACGAGTTCTTCGGCCAGAGCATGTACTTCACCGACTGCCTGAGCGCCGCTCCGCTGACCACGCCTTCCCACGCCTCCCTGCTGAGTGGGCTGTGGCCGGCGCAGCACGGCGCGCGGGCGCTGTTCACCTGGGCCGTGCGGCCCGAGGTGCGCATGTTGGCCGAGGAGCTGAAGGAGCGCGGCTACACGACCATCGCCGTGCTGGAGAACGGGGAGTCGAACTGGATGTGGGCGGGCAGCGACGTGCTGCGGGGGTTCGACGAGCTGTTCACCGACGAGGCAGAAGCCTGCCGACGCATCGCCTCAGGCGAGGGGCCGTTCTTGGTGTTCCTGCACACGTGGGACATCCACACCCCCTACTGCTGGTCCTACATCCCCGAGGTGCGCGCCCACGACGAGGCGCGGCGGCGTGCCGTCGAGGATGTCCGCAGAACACTCGGCATCGAGGGATCGGACGGGGATGACAACCCGGACCACATGGTTTTCTACCGCCAGGCGGTGCGACGGGCGCGGCGGGAGCTGGACGGGCCGGAGGCGGTGCGGCTGTTCCTGCGGTGGTTTGTGCAGGGGGTGAACTGGTTTGACCGCTACCGTTGGCCGCGGATTGCAGACGCGCTACGCGGCGCCGGCCTCTGGCATAATGCCTTCATCGCGGCCTTCGCCGACCACGGCGAGGCCGTCAAGCCCGACAGCGGCGGCCCGCCTATCAAGCACATTGACACGCTGCTGGACGACGTGCTCAGGGTGCCGCTGGCTATCCGCGCCCCCGGCCTGGAAGCCGGGCAGGTGGCCGGGCGAGTCTCACTGGTGGACGTGGCGCCGACGATCATGGAATACCTCGGGCTGCCGCCCGACGCCGTGGGAACAGACGGGCGGACGGACGGGCGCTCCCTGCTGGAAAGGGCCGGGGGTGAGCGCCCATTCTTCGCCGAAGCGTGGATATGGAACAAGCTGCTCAGCCCTCCGCGTGTCCGCCATGACCCCGACGCGGAGGAGATGCTCCAGGAGATTTGGTCCCCGGCCGGCGCCTGCATGATGCAGGGCGCGCTCAAACTGCTGTGGCACCCCGGACCGCTGGGGCTGAAGCGGTTTCGCGCCCCGGAGCGGGCGCTCTCGCCGGTCGCGTTGCTTAAGCGGGCGGCGCGGACGGTCCTGCCGGAACGGATCGTGAAAGCCGTACACGACCTGCGCGTCCGCCGGCGCAAGGGACGGGCACGCGCCTCAATGCCCGACCCGGAGGCGCTCTATGGCTGGCGCCCCGCACCGATGTTCATGCTGGATCTGAACGAGGACCCCCTGGAGATGCACCCCCGCCGGCTCAAGCCCGCCCGGATGGCCGAAGAGGAGCGCGCCATGCTTGATCGCCTGCGCGACTACTGGCAGTCCGGAGTACTCGGGCCGCGCATCGAGCTGGAGAGCCGCGAGGAGGAAGAGCGCGTGCTGCAGAACCTGAAGGACCTCGGCTACGTGGATTGAGGAGCCCGCCGATGCCCGACCACACCGTCAAGCTCGATCCGGAACTGCACCGTCGCATCGCCGAGCTGGTGCAGAACAGCGGGGCCTTCGACAGCGTGGAGGACTACGTGAACTGCGTGCTGGCCGAGCTGTTCGGCGAAGCCGGGCTGCACGAAGCCGACGAGGACAGGGAGCGTATGCTGCGTCAGCGACTTAAGGACCTGGGTTACATGTGATGGCCGCCCGGGCCGACATGCCGGATGTGCTGCTGGTGACCGTGGACGCCCTGCGCCCGGACCGGCTGGGATGCTACGGCGGTGACCGGGCCATGGCGCCGCACATTGACCGCCTGGCCGACAGCGCCTGCGTGTTCGAGACCGCATGGGCCGCCGGTCCCAATACCCCGGCTTCGTTCCCCGGGTTGATGGCCTCGCGGACGGCTTTCCAGAGCGGGTCGCTGGGCGTGGGCGAGGCGCCGGTTACGCTGGCGGAGCTTCTGCGCTCTCAAGGTTACGGCACGTTCGGTTTCAACGCCGGCAACCCCTACGTGTCGCGCTTCTTCGGCTACGATCGCGGATTCGACGAGCTGCGCAGCTTCCTTGAGCACACGCCGACCGACGGCGGCGTCTTCGACCACGTGCCGCAGGACGAGGCCGCCGGCACACGCGTGTCGGGCGCCGCTTCGGCGGTGCGCCGGGCCTTCCGCGGGGCGCGGGCCGCCCTGAAGGTGCCCTTGCGTGCCCTCGGCCTGCTCCGACCGCTCGAGCCGCTCTGGCGGCCCGTGCTCGATCACATGCGCTACTGGTCGCGCTTCCGGGTCAAGCTGGACCTGGAGGAGCGCTACTGGTCGGCCGTTTCCGATTGGCTGGAGGCGCCGCCCGAGCGCCCGTTCTTCCTGTGGCTGCACCCGATGACGGTCCACGAGCCCTACTGTCCGCCGGCGCGTTGCCAGCGCGAGGTCGCCGGGCGGGCGCTCTCGATGCGGCGCATGATCGCCCTGCGCCGGGCGGCGGGCCGCGTCGCCGAAGGTGACCGCTCGGCCCTGAGCGACAGAGACGTGCGCGAGCTGCGGATGCTCTACGACGCAGAGGTGCGCCGCATGGACGAACGCCTCGGCGTGGTGCTGGACGCGCTGCGGCGGCAGGGACGGCTCGAGCGCTGCCTGCTGATAGTGACCTCCGACCACGGCGAGCAGTTCATGGAGCACGGCCGGTGCTTCCACCCCTCGTTCCATTTCAACGAGACGCTGCGCGTGCCGCTGCTCGTCCGGCTGCCGGGGGAGGACGAAGGGCGCCGCGTCGAGCGGGAGGTCGGGCTGGTGGATCTGCTGCCGACGGTTGCCGACCTGCTGGGGGCAGAGCTGCCGGACGGCGCCTGCGTCGGGCGCAGCTTCGCGCCGCTGCTGCGCGGGGAGGAGATGTCCACTGAGGGACGCCTGTTCGTTTCTGAGTCCTTCTACGGCCCGCACGGCACGTTCTACCAGTTGGATTGCCGCGATCTGCGGCGCGTCAAGCGTCGGGTCAGCTTCCAGAACCGGTGCATCAAGCTGGCGGCGGACGGCGCCGCGGGCACCTGCAGCGTCTTTGATCTGCGCAGCGATCCTGGCGAGGAGGACGATCTGTCCGGCCGGCGTCCGGAACTGGAGGAGGCGGCGATGGGCCTGGCGCGCTGTCACTTCCGCCGGGCGGAGCGCGAGCGCGTCCGGCGCGCATTCCCGGGCGGTCCGCCGGGGGGGCGCCCATGAACGTGCTGCACGTCAACACCTACGCGACGATGGGCGGGGCAGCCCGCGCGGCGGGAAGGCTGCACGAGGAGTTGAGGCGCGCCGGGCACTCCAGCCGCATCGTGTCCGGCGAGCGAGTGCCCGGACGGCCAGACCTGCAGAACTGGACGCCCCGCACGCCGCTCTGGTGGCTGATCCATCACCTGACCTGGTGGCTGGAGGTGAACACGGGCCTGGAAGGCGCGTTGAACCTGGAGTCGTGGCGCGGCTGGCGGCGCCACGCGGAGTGGGCGGACGTCATAAACCTGCACAACCTGCACAGTTACTACTTCAACCTCCTGCTGTTGCCGCGCATGGAGCGCCGCGCGCCGCTTGTCTGGACGCTGCACGACATGTGGGCGCTGACCGGCCACTGCGCTTACACCTACGGCTGCGAGAAGCATCTGGAGGGCTGCGGAGACTGCCCGCAGATCCCCGGCACGCCGAAGGTCAAGCGCGACGCCACGCGGCTTCTCTACCGGCTGCGCCGTTGGGTCTACGGGCGGATCAACCCCGTGCTGGTCACGCCGTCGCGCTGGCTGCTGGATCAGACGCGCCGCGCGCCGTTGACGCGCCGGTTCCGCTCCGTGTGCATCCCGAACGGTCTGGACCTGGAGCTGTTCCGCCCGCTGCCGCAGGCGGCCGCGCGGGCCTCGGTCGGCCTGCCGGAGGAGGGACGGGTGCTCTTCTTCAGCGCGCACTTCCTGGGCGGCCGGCGCAAGGGCGGGGACCTGCTGCTGGAGGCGCTGCGCATGCTGCGGGAGGACGGCCTGACGGACCTGCATTTGCTGTTCGCCGGCGGGGGAGGGCAGAGCCTGCGGGACGCCTCGCCGTATCCTGTTGTGGACCTCGGCCGGGTCGGGAGCGAACGGCTGATGCCCGCCCTCTACAGCGCCAGCGACGTGTTCTGCCTGCCCACGCGGGCCGACAACCTGCCCAACGGGCTGGTGGAGAGCATCGCGTGCGGCACGCCGTGTGTGTCCTTCCGAGTCGGCGGCGTGCCGGAGGTGGTGCTTCCGGGCCAGACCGGCTGGCTGGCCGAGCCGGAGGACGCCGACGACCTGGCAAGGTGCCTGCGGACGGCGCTGACCGGGGAGGAAGCCCGCCGCCGCATGGCGCCCGTCTGCCGCAGAATCGCCGAGGAGGAATACGACGTGCGCCTGATGCGCCGGAGATACGTGCAGCTCTACCAAGAGCGGATAGCAGCCTGTTGAAGAATGCACGACCTCCGGGTCGCGCCAGGAAACTGTGCCACAGAAGCCGTCTGGTGTGTGGCACGGCCGCCCTCGGCCGTGGATTCTCAGCCGGGGGCGGCTGAGCCACATTCTTCAACAGGCCCGCAAGGAAGGAGCGCCCATGCGCTGCCCCAGGCTTGACGAACTGCCGGAGCCGCCGGAAGGGAGGAGCGGCTGGCCGTGGACCGAGCAGACGCCCCCGGCCGCCGGCCCCATGCCGCGCATCAGCATCGTCGTGCCCTCCCTGAACCGGGCGGACATGATCGAGGAGACCCTCCGCTCCATCCTCCTGCAGGGCTACCCCGACCTGCAACTGATCGTCATTGACGGCGGCTCGACCGACGGGACGGTAGAACTGCTGGAGCAGTACGACCCCCACCTGACCGGATGGGTCAGCGAGCCGGACGAGGGACAGAGCCAGGCCATCAACAAGGGCATGAGGCAGGCCACCGGCGAGGTGCTGGCCTACATCAACACCGACGATCTCTACACGCCGGGCGCGCTCGTGCACGTGGGCGAGCTGTTCGCCGACCCGGACGTGCACTGGGTCAGCGGGCCGGGTGAGCTGTTTGGGCCGGGCGTGGGCAAGCCCTACCGGTGGCCGCGCCGCGCGTGGACCGAACGCTGGCAATGGCTGATCGGCAACTGCCTGACTCAGTCGTCCACCTTCTGGCGGCGCACGGTCATCGAGCAGGCCGGCCTGTTCGACGAGGACATGCACCGTTCGATGGACTACGAATACTGGCTGCGCATCGTGGCCAACGGATTCGAACTGACCTGGACCGACAAGGTGCTGTCGCGCTTCCGCATCCACTCCGGCAGCATCACGGGAGAGCCGGCCGGCGAGTTCCCCACTGAGGAGGACGAGATGCGGGAGCGCTATCTGGAGATCCTCAGCGAGGAGGAACGCCGCAAGGCCCAGCGCGCCCGACGCCAGTGGGTGGCGCGCAAATACCGCTGGCGCGGATGGCGCAGGGCGCTCGACGGGCTGGCGTGGAACGCGCTGGGCGATTTCTGGCGCACCGTCTGCATAGCGCCCGAACTGCTGCTGAGCCCGAAGACGTTGGCCGTGCCCGTGGTCGCCCTGGCCCGGCTGGTGCTGCCCGCCGGCAAGAAGGGAGAGCCATGAGCGATGATCATCTCAGCATCGTCCTGGTGACCGTGGACAGCCTGCGGGCCGACGCGCTGGGTTGCTACGGTGGGGACGCCGATACGCCGAACCTGGAGCGGCTGGCGGAGGAAAGCATCCTCTTTGAGACGGCCTACGCGACCGCCAGCGACACGACGCAGTCATTCCCGGGCATCCTGGCCTCCAACTACCCGACCACGGGGGGGACGTGCCAGAACGTGGGCGCGCGGGTGACCGTGGCGGAGGCGCTCCGAGCGGTGGACTACCGCACGGGCGCCTTCCACTCCAACCCGCTCCTGTCCCGGGCGAAGGGCTACGCGCGGGGGTTCGAGACGTTCTACGATTCCCTGGCCGCCGGCGAGGACTGGAGTGAGGAGACGCCCGACGGCCTGACGGCTCGGCTGAAGGGGGCGGCGGCGCGGCGCTTCCCGCGTCTGTTCGGGGTGGCCAGGCGGCTTTTCCGACGGGCCAGGCGGCGCTTCGTGCCCGTCGAGCAGCCCCACGAGCCGGCCGACCAGATCAGCCAGAGGGCTCTCCGGTGGCTCCAGGGCGCGGAGCGGCCGCTGCTGCTGTGGGTGCACTACATGGACCCCCACTGGCCCTACGCCACGCGCCTGCCCGGCATGTCCGAACAGGAGCAGCGCCGGGCCTATCGGTTGTCGGACACCGCGCTGAAGAATCCTGAGCGGCTGACCTCGTGCGACATCGAGCGGCTGCGCGGCTACTACCGGGCGGAGTTGGAGCATCTGGATGCCGGGGTCGGGCTGCTGCTGGACGGCCTGCCGGATGGGTGCGCCGTCGCGTTGACTGCCGACCACGGCCAGGGCTTCGCGGAGCACGAACGATGCTTCCACGGGGACCTGCTCTACGAGGAGTTCATCCGCGTGCCGCTGATCCTTCGCATTCCGGGCGAGCGGGCGGCGCGCCGCAGCGGTGTGCATTCGCTGATTGACCTGGCGCCGACGCTGTGCGAACTGGCGGGTGTTGAGCCGCCGGAAGTCTACGAGGGGGAATCCCTGCTGAGCGGAGCGGGCGGGCAGGCGGCCTTTGCGGAGACGGCCTATCGCTCGTTCGTCTCCGAGCGCCCCCGCCGGGCCGCCGTGCGCGCGGGGGAATGGAAGCTGATCCGCGACCTGGAGCTGGGCCGCGAGGAGCTGTATCACCTGGCCGATGATCCCGGAGAGACGCGCTCTGTGCGCGCCGAACGGCCTGAGGAAATGACCCGGCTGAGCCGGGCGCTTGATGCGCACCTGTCCCGCCCTCGCCCGGAGCCCGGGGAACGGCCCGTCGCCGAGCCGCTGCAGGAGAAGGAGAAAGAGGAGCTGCGCCGGCGCCTGGCGGCCCTGGGCTACGTGGACGAGGCGCGCGAGCTTGATGAGCAGGAGTGATGCTCTACCTGCCTGACCTGCCCAGAGCGAGTTCGATGGCCGACGCAATGCGGCCGTATATCCCTCGGAACTCCGCGACGCCGCCGCCCAGCGGGTCGCGTATCTCCGGGCCGCCGCCGGCGTCCAGCACGCCCAGGCGATGGACCTTGTCGCGCGCCTCCGGACAGAGCGACAGCACCGCCCGCCGGTTGCGTTCGTCGAACGTGAACACGGCGTCCGCCTGGTGGATCATGCCCGCCGTCAGGCGCCGCGACCTGTGGTCGGCCAGGTCAACGCCGAACTCGCCCGCCGCCTGCACGGCATCCGGCGGGGAGGGCCGGCCTGCCAGTGGGTAGTCCCCGGCGGAC